>JAFZFY010000094.1 GCA_017555665.1 Pseudomonadota bacterium
CAGGGCCGTTGCTTTTCGCATTTTGTTAGACTCTCACATTATGGCTATTTTGTCAAAAAATTTGGCGTGAGACTTCAGTGTGGGGAGTTTTGGGGGTAATTCTTCCAAATTTTGGCAATCTGGTTTAATCTATTGCGCCCTGGTTGGATGAGGGTGAACATCCTTTGTGAAAAATCGTACTCGCCTGCTATTGGGCGTTTTTTTGGGGAAGAACATTGTCTAGTTACATCGTCGTGGAAGGTCTGATCGGAGTGGGGAAGACAAGCCTTTGCAGGCTGATGCACGCCCGTTACGGGGCACGCCTGGTCCTTGAGCCATGCGAGGCCAATCCTTTTTTAGCGAGCTTTTATGCCGATCCTGAACACTATGCTTTTCCGGCTCAGATGTTCTATCTGGCAAGCCGGTATCAGCAGCAGATCGATCTCCTGCAGAAGAACCTTTTTGATGAGATGACGGTTGCTGATTACCTGTTCGACAAGGATCGTATCTTCGCGGAACAGACGCTCAATGATGACGAGATGGATCTGTATAACCGCTTTACCGAGCTTTTGAGCCATCATGTGTCGATTCCGGATTTCATCCTGTTTCTGGATGCGCCGACGGATGTCGTGCTCGGGCGTATTGCACGCCGGTCTATCGATGCGGAACAGGTCATCGAGGCGTCCTATCTGGATGCGCTGCGGCGCAGATATTACGGGCTCTGGGCCAAATGGACGCGCTGCCCTGTCTATGTGCTCGATACGACATCGCTCAACTATGTGGATGATGAAAAGGATGCCGATTTTATGTGCCGCCTGGTGGAAGGATACATCAAGCATGATCCGATTCCCGAAGCGCCGCGGCCGTATCAGCAGACATCTGGGCAGAGGCTTCTCTTTCATGTCTAATGGGGAATCGTATGACACAGACGGAAGCGATCTCTAAAATTGAAGACTGGCTGCTCGTTCCGGTCGGAATCGAGAATGTGATGCCTGCGCTCGTCGCTCTCAAAGGAAGCTACGAGTATTACGATTATCTTCAGCGCGTGGCTGAGGCTGAGTACCGCACTGCGGCTGATCTGGAACGCGAAGTGGATGAATTTGCGCAGAGGCATCCAGCGGAACAGAGAAAGAGTGAAAATCCGTTTGCCCCCAAAAACAATCCGGGATCTGAACATGCACATGCCTCCGATCTGGCTGCTTTCCAGAAGTTTGCGAACAAACGTGTGGCTTCGTCTCGCACGGACATGGTGAGGACTTGCAGCGTGTGCGGAGGCGCGCTTGAGCATCGCATCAAGGAAGGTCTGAGCCCGCTGGGCATAAAATTGCTGATCATCACATTGCTGTTTTGCTTGCCTTTGGTCATTGTTCCCTTGCTCATGTGCCGCGAGGAGAAAGACGAGTACTATTGCCCGAGATGTCGTAAACGCTATAGCTGAGTCCCGGTGCCGGTATGTTTTGAGCGTCTCCCTTTGGAGGCGCTTTTTTTTGTGTGTATGCCGTGACTGAGCGCATGCCTTGGAACAACGGGATTCCCGGATGCATTTGATGGACGATGTGGCTCTGAAGCGTCCTTGATTGCACCTGATCAAGGGCGATTCTACGTGAGGGGCAGTGCCCTGAGACAGCAAAGCCGCCATGACGGCGGCTTTGCTGGATAGATCTGTATTTGGGTTATGAAAAAGCCGCCATGACGGCGGCTTGATCAGCTATTTATTGCACTGAGCGGCGAAGGTTGAGATATGCAAATCAGCATTACGCTTGCAGGTCGCATCCGTGATGCCGGCTTTTTTGGCCTTTTTGTAAAGCTCATAAGCCTTGCAGTTGTCTTTTGAGATCTTGGCGCGAACCGCGTTGCTGCAGAGCTCGTTCACGTCAACTGCGGCAGGTGCTGGAGCGGGAGCCGGAGCGGCCGCGGCATCACCTGCAGAGGCAGACTTCCTGGAGCCGCCACCGCCGCCGCCACGGGATGCAGATTTGGCTCTGCGGATGGCTTCATCGACTGGGGCGATGTACGGGCTGTCAGAGCGCTGGGACTTGATTTCATCGCGGATGCGTTCGGCTTCCGAGATCTCCCCACGGTCAACAGCGGCCAGGGCGTTGTCGCGGAGCTTCTTCTCCAGGCATTCGTAAGCCTTGGATTTGAAGTCTTTTTCGAGCATCGTCGTATAGGCGATCGTGCCTTTCTGGATGTTGTCGAGGTTGTCGATGGCGTCGCGGCATTCGCCGTTGCTGATATTTTCCAGAACATCGTTGAGGGCGTTCTTGGAATCGATCTCTTTGCGGAGCTGCTCGGCGATCGAGTTGTATTTCGGGTCATTGGGGTGGATGTCGCGGGCGAGTTCGCAGTGGAGCTGCGCATTCGCGAAGTCACCGTCCGTGATGGATTTCTGGCATGCCAGGATGTGTTCGGTGAACTTGTCGTTATTGTTGTCGTCTGCGGGGGCTGCGGGGGCCACGGGCTGCGGCGGATTGCTGAGCTTGGAGCCGAGATAGATGAAGCCGCCCAGGAGGATGAGGATGCAGATAAGGCCGATGCCGATGATCAGGCCCTTGTTGTTGCCCTTGGGTTCGTCATTGATGCCGAAGTTGAGCGACCAGAAGTCACCGGGGCCGCAGAAACGCATCGTGACGTGACCGAGCGTGACGGCATCGCCTGAGCTGAGGCGATACGGCTCTGTGATGGGCACGCCGTTGACCTTCGTGCCGTTCGAGCTGTTGAGATCCTTGATCTCAAAATCACCGCGGCCGTTCTTGCGGACTTCTGCATGCGTGCCGGACACCGACTGATGCTCGATGCAGATCTCGCTGCTCGGGTTCCGACCGAGGGTTACCTTCGTCTTCATGACGTGGTATTCGCGGCCCGCAAAGTTCGATGAAATCACGACGAAACGAGGCTGTATATCGGGCGGGATATCCTGGACCGAATTCAGATCTTCCTCTTTCCTGACATTAGGTTTGTCTTCGTCCTGGATGTATAGGCGGTAATCGCCGATGCGAATCTCGTCGCCTAACGCGAGCGGCGTCGGGCCGTCAATCTTCGATGAATTAAGTTTGAGACCGTATCTGGCAGCGACCGGCTCGATAAAGAGCCCTTCCGGGGTCTGGTAGATGCGTGCGTGATTACGGGAAACGTTGCGCTCCTTCAGGCGGATGAAATTTCCTTCCTTACGGCCGATCGTGATGTCTCCGGCTTCGGGATTAATGGGAGCAAGCTTTGATTTTCCTTCGGAATCCTCAATTAAAATTCTGAGCATCCTGACAATCCTGTGCAATTAGTCGATGAGATGAAATGCCGCAAAGAACACATGGCATTTTGAACCTTATACACTAACGGCATTTTTTTGCAAAGTTTGTAATGTGCTAAATGATTTTTTTGCGCAATTTGACCGGATGACTTCTCAGAACGGCTCGCTTTGAGGCGAGCGAGCCCGTGATCTGCACCACCGAGGCGCTTCAAAGGCTGTATTTTGGGCGTGTTCATGATGTGTCGCATGGCCGTGATGTCATACATGGCTGTTCTCGCTTTCGCAGATGTTTATTTATTAATGATGTTGTTGCGATGCCGTGATCATGGGATGCGCGGGGGCGGGCGTATCGGGCCGGCTCCCCGATAGCCCGCCCTGGGGGAGGCGCGTATCGCACGGCGTATGCCGGGCGATAGCGCCGCGGGGGCCTGCCCCCGAATGTTCCGAAAATCATAGACGCAATAGGTCTTTTGTGCGAAAATAGAATGCCCATTTGTCGGGCTTTTCAGTACCAGTTGAAGGATTTGTCTTATGATAGGACTCAAGATTTATGATACTGCCGCAAAGAACAAGGTCGATTTCAAGCCGCTCGTGGATGGCAAGGTCTCGATCTATGTGTGCGGTCTGACGGTCTATGACCTTCCGCATATCGGCCATGCGCGCACGTTTGTCGTGTTCGACGTGTTCCGCCGTTTCTTGAAACAGGTCGGGTACGAGGTCAAGTTTGTGCGCAACCACACGGATATCGATGACAAGATCATCCGCCGTGCGCGTGAGGAAGGCACGACGCCCGAAGAGCTGGCGACGCGCATGATTGACGCGCTTCACGACGATATGGCTTCGATCGATGTGGCGCAGGCGGACATCGAGCCGCGCGTGACACAGCATATTCCCGATATCATCGCGTTCATCCAGAAGCTGTTTGACAACGGCTATGCGTATGAAGCCGGCGGGGACGTGTATTTCCGCGTGTCTGCGTTCAAGGATTACGGGAAGCTGTCGCACCGCAATCTGGACGAGATGATCAACGGCGTGCGCATCGAAGTGAACGAGGCGAAGGAAGCTGCCGGCGATTTTGCGCTCTGGAAAGGCGAGTTGTCTGAAGAGAAGCCGGGCTGGGATTCGCCATGGGGACGTGGCCGTCCGGGCTGGCATATCGAATGCTCATGCATGAGCACGAAATATCTGTCGCCGTCGTTCGACATTCACGGCGGTGGCCGCGACCTGATTTTCCCGCATCACGAGAATGAAATCGCGCAGGCGAAAGGTGCGCAGGACGGCGATTTCGCGCGCTACTGGATGCATGTCGGCATGGTCGAGATCAATGGCGAGAAGATGAGCCATTCGCTCAAGAATTTCTGGACCGTGCGGGATATCCGCAAACAGGTGCATCCCGAAGCGCTGCGGTATTTCTTCCTGACGACGCATTACCGCAACAACATCAATTTCTCGCACGACACGATTCAGGAAGCGACGCTTCGCATCACGTCGCTGTACCGCACGCTCGAGGCCGCCGACCGCATGTGCGCGCCGGCACTTGCCAAAGACCCGACGCTTGCGGCAGATGATGCTTTCGTGGCCGAGCAGGTCGCGCCCTTTGTCGAGGCGATGGCGGATGACCTCAACACGCCGAAAGCGCTCGCCGTGATGGCTCAGACAGCCAAGCTCGCGAACGAGATTATCGATGCGCGCGGCAAGAAGAAACCCGAGCAGATCAAGGCGCTTCTTGGGTATCGCAAAGCGCTGCAGGTGATGGGCGATCACTGCGGGCTGTTCAGCCGCGCGCCCGAGACCGCGCTGCTCGAACTCCGCGATCACGCTGTGCGCCGTCTCAACCTCGATGTCGCCGAGATCGAAAAACTGCTCGCTGAACGCGCGCAGGCGCGTGCGGACAAGAACTGGGCGGTTTCTGACCAGATTCGTGACAAGCTCGCGGAAATGGGCGTTCAGATTCTTGACAGGCCGGAAGGCACGTCCTGGCAGGTGAGCTGATCGCATTGGGGGCCGGCACGGCGCGATATTCCGATAAAGGATGAAAATATTTCGGAACATCGCGCCCGCAAGTCGCATTTAGGCTTTTGGCGTTACGCCGGTCTTTAATTTTTCGCACAGAGCGGCCTTGTGTCGCTGTATATAACACGGTCGGCCTCGCCCGAAGCGGGGCAAATTTCATAAGGAGGAACGGATGAGAAGAGCTTATAAGATTCTGGCAAGCATTGGCATGGTCGCACTTTCGACGGCTGTAGGTCTCGGTGTCCGTCATTTCGTGGCGGTCCGCAAACGCCGCAAAGGTGAGGATGGCTGCGATGTGCCTGAACATAATGAGGCCGCTGAGGATCAGGTTCAGGATGATGCCTCCGATGCCGAGGACGCGGCGGATGACGAAGCCGAGGACGTAGCGGATGACGAAGCCGAGGACGTAGCGGATGACGAAGCCGAGGACGCGGCGGATGACGAAACCGAGGACGTAGCGGATGACGATGCCGAGGACGCGGCGGATGACGAAGCCGAGGATGCGGCAGATGACGAAGCCGAGGATGACGGCGCGGTGTCGGGTATTTCTGAAGACGGTGAAGTCGTGGAAGCGGATACCGAGATCCGTCCGGATGCAGAAGTCGCGGCAGACGAGACGGAAGCGTGATCCGTTGGAAGCGGTGCAGGCGTGCGCCTGTGCCGGTGCAGTTTTGAACGTGTGTCGGGCGTGCTTGCCCGGTGCAGAGAAGGCTGGGGTCAGTGATCCCGGCCTTTTTAGGATGGTGAGATGCTCAAAGGCGCGGAGCTGAATCTATTATTTTCGCAGGTTTTCGGATATTCGGCATCGGAGTTCGGTCACCGCATTGGATTTCTCGTCGATGTGCCGTCTGCGGCTTCGGAAGACACCCAGGAATGGCGCGAGCGTCGCGTCCTCGCGATGCAGTGGGCGCGCGCGCTGGCAAAGACATCGTTTCATGCATGCATGGTGTATGCTTACGAGTCTGTGGGGCGCGGCAACGATTTTATCCATCTCGTTCACAACATCCCGCTTTCTCGCGAGATTCCGGATCTGGCCGGTCAGCTGGGCATGGTGGGCACGGAGATGGTCTCTGTAGGTGAGGTCTATTCGCGTGCCGAGTTCTGGATCGCGCTGACGCAGGTATCGGTGACGGGGATCCTTAAAGTCGCGGCGGCGCGTTACGGCTTTCGGGCGGCGGCGCTGCCTGGGTTCTCAAACGCGATGCTCCCTTCGCTGAGCGTGGATGTCTCTGTCGTGGATCTTCGCACGCGGAAGCTCGCGCAGGCGCTGACGCGCGCGCAATGGGCAGAACTCGACTTTGATGTGAAAGGCAGCCGTTACAGCCTGACACTCGATCTGCGATATCGCATGGGGTTCGCGTCAAGCGGGCGTTTCCGGCACAACGGGCAGACCGGGACGATTCCCGGTGGCGAGGCTTATATCGTGCCCTACGAGGGCGAAAAGGCCGGTATCGCTTCGATGACGGAGGGAATTTTGCCGGTCGGGCATGAGGGAAGCGTCGCGCTCTGCGAGGTTTCAGAGAACCGTATCGTCTGCATAGACGGCGGCGGCGCGTGGGTTTCGTTGCTTCGGGATGCGATCGCGGCAGAGCCCGCGTGTGCGAATGTCGCGGAACTTGGGCTCGGCATCCTCGGGGAGTGGGGCATTCAGCCGGTCGGGAACGCGCTTCATGACGAGCTGCTCGGCATTCATGTCGCGCTTGGACGTTCGGAGCATATCGGCGGCGTGACATCGCCTGCGGATTTCAAGTCTCCTGACCGCGCGCAGCATGTCGATTATATCTATCACAGTGCCGTGATGCCTGAGGTCCGCGTCGTTCGCGGCATCCTTGGGGTTGAAGGGCGTAGCGCCGTGTTTTATCAGAACGAGCACTATGTTCTGGACGAGCTGTGAATCAGATGAGCTGTGAATCACATGAGGCTGATGCGATGCGTTTCGGATGGAAGCGTATTGAATTGAATCAGGTATCGGCTCATGTGCGCTTTTTTGTTATGGGTACAGCCTATCCGCGCGGCATTCGCCGCACGGATACGGCTGTGTTTGCGCGCCGCTATCGTCCGTGGGACGATACGCGGCTTGGCTATTTTCGAGAGACCGTGAGGCCGCTCGCTATTCGGGTATAGATGATGACTGAGTGGTTGATCAGGCGTTTCATTAAAACACCTGAAAAAGTGAAAGATCCCGCCGTGCGTGTCAGTTACGGCAGGTTGGCAAGCCTTGTTGGCATATTGTGTAATGTGCTTCTCTGTGCCGGGAAATTCCTGGCCGGGGCGATTTCGGGCAGTATCGCGATCATGGCGGATGCCGTGAACAACCTGTCGGATGCTGCGAGCAATATCGTGAGTCTTTTGGGATTCCGCCTGGCTTCGAAGGCACCGGATGAGAAGCATCCTTACGGCTATGCGCGTTACGAATACCTCGCCGGGTTCGCCGTGTCCGCGATGATCGTGGCGATCGGCCTGTCGCTCGGCAAGGACTCGGTCACGAAGATCATGGCGCCTGAGGAGACGACGTTCAGTTATCTGGCAGTCGCGATCCTCGTCGTTTCGATTGTTGTGAAGATCTGGATGAGCCGTTTCAGCAAAAATATCGGGACGCGCATCGATTCGGATGCCTTGGTCGCGACGGCTGCGGACAGCCGGAATGACGTGCTGAGCACCGGGGCTGTTCTGGTCAGCACGATCCTGTGTCATGTGACGGGGTTCGCGATGATCGATGGCATCATGGGGCTTTTGGTCGCGCTGTTTATCGTGTACAGCGGGTGGGGGCTGGTGCGTGAGACGCTTTCGCCACTGCTCGGTGAAAGCCCGGATCCGACGCTTGTCTCCCGGATCGAAGAGAAAGTCTTGGGGTATGAAGGCGTGCTCGGCATGCATGACCTGATCGTGCATGATTACGGGCCGGGGCATCAGTTCGCGAGCCTGCATGTGGAAATGCCCGCCGAGATGGATCCGCTCATGAGCCACGATATCATTGACTGCATTGAAGATGACCTCTTCAAGTCGGAGCATATTCATGTGTCGATCCATTATGACCCCATCGTGACTTCGGACGATAAGATCGGGAAGCTGAGGCAGAGCATTCTTGAGATCATGAAGGCGATCAATCCGGAACTGACGATGCACGATCTTCGTATCGTTCCCGGGGAATCCCACACCAATGTTTTGTTTGATCTGGTATTTCCACCCGAAGACAAGTCTGATAAGCATGCGGTGTCGGCAGAGGTTGCGGCGCGTTTGCGAGAGATCGAGCCGAAATATGTCGTCAAGATCAAGGCAGAACAGAGTTATACCTGATCGTTGTGCGCGGTACACGGCGTGCCTTCCGTGCCGCATAGTCTGGAATCAAGGGCAGTTTTTGAGTGTGACGGAACATTCATACGGGAGAGAGGCGATGAGGCGTGGATATGTCATGAGCGTAGCGGCTGCGGCATGGATGTTTGGTGCATGGATGACTGCCTGTGGCGATGATCATGGGGAAACGGGGAAACCGGCAGGCTGTGCGTCGGGCAGCGAGATGTGCGGCGACGCGTGCTGCAGCGATACGTGCGTGGATGGTGCATGCATCGATTTGAATACGGATCCGAAGAATTGCGGCAAAGCCGGGACCGTGTGCGGGGCGGACGAGTCATGCGTGGATGGCGTGTGCAAAGGCAATGCGGAGCCGTGTGTTTCGCCCAAGGTATTATGTGATTCGGAATGCGTGGATACTGCGTCGGATGTGATGCACTGCGGGACTTGCGGCAATGCCTGTCTGGGCAGCGAGGCGTGCGAAGCAGGCGTGTGCGTGATCAGGTGCGCGGAGGGGCTGACGCGCCTGACGGATGGCACGTGCGTGGATATGCAGACGGACAGCAGTCATTGTGGCTCGGAAGGAAATGCGTGCGGCGATCAGATGTATTGCAATGCCGGTGCCTGTGAATGCGTGGCAAATCACTATGATTGCGATAAAGACCCGGCGAATGGGTGTGAATCGATCCTGATATGCAAAGAGGGATGCACGGAGAGCCAGACGGCTTGCGGGGATGCCTGTTGTGACGCGGGGACGGTCTGTTGCGGCAATTCGTGTATGGATGCGAGCGACCCGCGTCATTGTGGCGGCTGTGAGACGATCTGCCGGCTGGATCAGACATGCGAGCAGGGGGCGTGTGTGGATGTGCCGGAAGGGTTTGCGTGTGACACGGCTGAAAAGCCGGATGCCTGTTGGGGCGTGTGCGTGAATCTGGCATCGGATGATGAGAACTGCGGTTCGTGCGGCGATGTCTGCGGTGACGATGCGCAGTGCAAGGAGGGTGTTTGCCAGTCCCAGAAAACATCGAAATGCGGCGAGGATGAGATCGAGTGCTACGGCATTTGCCGCGCGGTGCTTGAGGATAACGACAACTGCGGTGCCTGCCTGAATGCGTGCGGTGCGAATGAAAAGTGCGTGCAGGGCAGCTGTGAGATTCAATGCGGTGCGCAGACGCGGTGCGGTCAGAAATGCGTGGATATCGCGTCGGATGTCGGCAACTGCGGGGGCTGCGGGGTGGTTTGCAAGCCGGGTGAGCAGTGCGTGGCAGGTGAATGCGGCTGTGCTGAAGGGCGTTATGACTGTGATGGCGATGCATCGAACGGCTGTGAGGCGACGAGTCTCTGCCCGTGTACGCCAGGGGCAGAGCAGGCGTGCTGGCGCGGTTCGGAAACAAATCTCGACCCGCTCACGAAGCAGCCTTATGGCGAATGCCGGCTGGGCACTCAGAAATGCGATCCATCGGGCAATTTCTGGGGGCCTTGCGAGGGCGGCGTTTACCCGACTTCCGTCTCGTGCAACCAGTATGGCGATCTCAATGGCAAGGATAACGACTGCGACGGCAAGATCGATACGGTATGCCGTTCCGAATGTGAACTCAAGGCCGGCGAGATGTCGTATATCGGCTGCGAGTATTGGTCGGTCTATCTGTACAACCTGATCACGACGAACCATACGCTCGTGTTCAGCAATCCGAGCGATACGGATACGGCGACGATCTATATCTACGACAAGAATCGCAACGCAAATGCGTCCCAGCAGCCTGTCCATACATTGCAGCTTGAGCCGAAGAAGGTGCTCGTGCAGCAGATGAACACGGGCAGCACGAACATGTGCGTGTCGACGAGCTATATTCAGAATGCGTATCGCATTCGCTCGACTTCGCCGATCACGGCGTACCAGTTCAACCCCTGGGATAAGGCGACAGCCAACTCGAACGATGCGTCACTGTTGTTGCCTGCGAACGTGCTGGGGCGTGATTATATCGGCATGACATGGCACAGCGAGACGGGGTCTGGCAGCCAGGTCAATGATCACACGTCTTATCTGACGGTGGTGGCGACGGAGCCGGGGCAGACAAAAGTCAAGATCAAGACGACGGCCAATATCGTGAAGGGCAGCTCGATTGCGGCCATGAAGTCGGGGGAGGAGCGCGAGTTCACGCTCGATCGTTATGGCGTGCTGACGCTGAATGCGCCGAATGTCGAGACAGAGGAACAGACGGGCACGCGGATCACGGCGGACAAGAATATCGCGGTCTTTGGCGGTTCCCGGTCATCGTATGTGCCGAATGCCGCGAAATCCGGATGCTGCCGTGACCATATCGAGGAGCAGCTTTTCCCGACGCAGGCCTGGGGCAAAGCATATTATGCGGTCGCCGCGTATTCCAAAGGCAAGGCGGGCGACTTCTGGCGCATTATCGCGCGTGACGACAATACGAAAGTCACGATTTCTGGGTCGCCGACAATCGCGGATACGTCCTTTACGCTCAAGGCGGGCGAGGCCTATCCTGTGTTCGAATCGCGTGGCGGCTTTGTCGTGACGGCGGACAAGCCGATCAGCCTGGGGCAGTTCTTGCCGAGCAAGGGCTATAACAATCCGACGGACAATATCGGCGATCCGTCTTTTATCCTGACGGTGCCGTATGAGCAGTATCGCGAAGACTATGCATTCCAGGTTCCGAATTCGTACAGCCAGAATTACATCACGATCATTTCGCCGGCAGAGACCAAGGTGAGCCTTGACGGCAAGGTGCTTCAGGCGGCGAATTATGTGAATGGCAAAACAGAGAAGATCGGTTCGACGGGATTCGTGTATGGCTATGTGTCTGTGAGCGTGGGGGTGCATCGCATCGAGGCGGACAAGCCCGTCGGCGTGTATGGTTACGGCTATCAGAATATCAGTTCCTATGGTTACCCGGTCGGGCTTGACCTGAAGGTGTTGAACACGAACTGAGCCGTGATGGATCGAGTTATCTCAAGTCGGGGGCTTGTATTCTGGGCATTTGCGTCCAATCGAGCGGCCGTGTGTCATCGGGGATAGGGCGATGAGATCGCGGCTTTTGTCCGGATCCTGCCGGACGTATGCCGTGAGGCATAGGCCGGCCAGACGCGCGTATCTGCCGGCAGGCAGATAGCGCGTCCCATAAAAAAAGAAAAAACATCTGCATGACTTTAAGCGGCGCAGATCTGCATGCGGGAAAATGGTCGTCATAAGATGTTTTTTTCTGAAAAAATTATGATATCAGTAGGCTTGCAGGGGTTTTCTCTGCATGTTTGTGAGGAGAAAGATATGGGAACATTACGGCAGGCATGTCTGGCTGGCGCTGTATTGGGTGTGGCTTTGGTTTCGTATGGGTGTCAAGGTGAGAGCATTACCATTTCGGGGAATGGTACATGTGATAAGGGCAAGGAATGCGGTGCGTCTTGCTGTGAGCATGTTTGCGAAGACGGCGTCTGTATCGATGTGGACACGGATCGTGAGAACTGCGGAAAAGTCGGGCATGCGTGCGAATCCGGGGAGCATTGTGAATCCGGCGTGTGCAAGTCGGGGGCATCGTGTAAGCCGTCTGAGAGGGACTGCGACGGCGTGTGTGCCGATCTGAAGCAGGATATCAATCACTGCGGCGCATGCGGTCATGCCTGCGGGGATAGCGAGGTCTGTTCGGACGGGACATGCGCAACCGCGTGCCCGGAAGGGTATGTGCCGGCAAACGGCGGCTGTGCCGATCTCAAGACGGACAGCGATAACTGTGGGGTTGTGGGCAATCGCTGCGAGGCCAATTCGTTCTGTTCGGAAGGGCAGTGCGTGTGTAACGACGGCTGGTATAATTGCGACGGCGATTTGACGAACGGCTGCGAGTCGAACCGGACATGCAATTTCGCGTGTGCGGATGGGCTCAAGACGTGTGGCGAGCATTTGTGCTGTCCGGAGGCTGAGTCGTGCTGCGGGGAAGGCTGCTGCGCAGTCGGCACGACGTGCTGCGGCGGGGATACGTGTTATGACCTTCAGAACGATGCGATGCACTGCGGCGGCTGCGACGTGGGATGCCGCCCGTCCGAGATCTGTGTGGAAGGCGTGTGCACGGAGAACGAAGCCGTATGCGAGACAGAGGGGCAGATCGCGTGCTGGGGCGTGTGTACGGACATTCAGGGCGATCCGAAGAACTGCGGCGACTGTGGCAATGCGTGCCGCGAAGGATGGTCATGCGATGCCGGCATTTGCACGCTCCACTGTGCGGAATCGCTGACGCTTTGCGGCGATATGTGCTTGGATCTGTCCAATTCGTATGCGCATTGTGGCGCTTGCGATACCGTATGTGGCGCGTCTGAGGTGTGTGTGGAAGGTGCGTGCGTGGAGACGGTGACGGTTCAGCCGGAATTTTCGTGTGATGAGGCGAGCGGCGAGACTGCCTGCTGGGGCAAGTGTTACAAGCTCAAGGAAGATCGCGATCACTGCGGCGGCTGTGATGTGAAGTGTGGCGATGATCAGGACTGCACGGACGGCGCATGTGTCGATCGGATCCCGCCGAATCCCTACGGCTGCGAAGGCCTGGAGATCATGTGTTACGGCAAGTGCACGGATGTGTTTAGTGACGACAACAACTGCGGTGCCTGCCTTTCCAAGTGCGCTCAGAACGAGAAATGCGTGCAGGGGATCTGCGAGCTCCAGTGCGGCGAGCAGACCAGATGCGGCAGCAAATGCGTGGATCTTCAGAGCAATAACCAGTTCTGCGGGGCTTGCGAGACTGCGTGTATGGCAGGGCAGACGTGCCACGAGGGCGGATGCGTCTGTGCCGAGGGGCATTACGACTGCGATAATGTTGCGGAAAATGGCTGTGAGTCTACGACGGCGTGCAGCTGCGTGCCAGGTACAAAGCAGAAGTGCTGGCCGGGGGCTGCCGAAAATCGCAACAAAGGTATCTGCAAGGATGGCGAGCAGGTCTGCAATGAGACCGGCCAGTATTGGGGGCCGTGTATAGGTGCGGTGCTGCCATCGAAGGTCACATGTACCGATGACGGCGTCCTGAACGGTCTTGACAACGACTGTGATGGCGCTGTGGACAACGTGTGCTATACGACCTGCGACAACCTGGCTGGCGAGACATCCTATATCGGCTGCGAGTATTGGCCGGTGTATCTCGAAAACTATTCGCCCTCGACGAAGAATCACGGCATCGTCATCAGCAATCCGAGCGCGACGGCGACCGCGACAGTCAAGATCTTCAATCAGGCCGGGCAGAAGCAGAACCCGCCCAAGCCGCTCCACACGCTCACCGTGAAGCCCGGCGGTCTGGCGTCGTTGGTGCTCAGCGAAGGCACGACGAACATGGTGATGAATACGGGGATCCAGGCAAAAGCGTATGTCGTTCGCACGAACACGCCGATCACGGTATATCAGTTCAACCCGTGGGGGAAGGCATCTGTCTGCTCGAACGACGCGTCGCTTTTGCTGCCGCGAAACGTTCTCGGCACCAAATATCGCGGCATGACCTGGCAGAGCGAAAAAAGCTCGCTGCAGTCGTATCTGACCGTTGTCGCCGTCGAGCCGGGCAAGACGGTGGTGTCGTTCGATACGCGCTCGACCATCGTTGCAGGCACTGGCGTCGCGCAGCTCGTCGCCAATACGATCGGCAAATATACCCTCAATCAGTTCGAAGTGCTCAATATGCTCTCGACGACAAACGCCGAGCAGACCGGTTCCTATATCGAGGCCGACCGCAAGATCGCCGTTTATGGCGGTTCGCAGTGCTCGTTCATTCCCAACAATGTCTATGCGTGCGACCATCTCGAAGAGCAGCTCTTCCCGATCCAGGCATGGGGCAAGTCGTATTTCGCGGTTCGCAGCGTCGCGCTGGGCGACAAGGGCGATTTCTGGCGCATCCTCGCGCACGAAGACAACACGCAGGTCACATTGCCGGCGAAACTCGGCGGCACGATCACGCTCAAAGCCGGTCAGTATAAGGAGCTCGTCACGACAGACTCCTTCGAGATCGACGCGAACAAGCCGATCCTTGTCGGGCAGTTCTTCCCCGGTCTCGATTACCACACCAGCAATCCGAAAAATGAAGGCGATCCGGCGTTCATCCTCGATGTGCCTTATGAGCAGTATCGTTCGGAATACGCGTTCATGATCCCCGACAGCTATCGCGACAACTATGTGACGATCATTTCGCCCAAAAACAATGTCATTCGCTATACCGGCGAGGGCTATTGCAAGAGCGGCTGCAGCAATCTCGATCACTCCAAGCACGTGATGAATCCGTTCAATAATGTCGATATCAATTCGCTGACGAGCATCGTCAAGCCGAAGAACGACAACGATGTTTCCTACACGTCGGAAAAACTGTTCACCGGATTCAAGGAATTCGGCACGAAGGGCTATGTGTATGGCTATCTGAAACTCGACGGCGGCACGCACAAGCTCGTCGGCGAGAAGCCGTTTGGCGTGATCGGTTACGGCTTCTATGCTTATACGTCTTACGGTTATCCGATCGGCCTTGACCTGAAAGTTCTGAACACGAACTGAGTTTGTTTTGGGGACGCGCTGCTATCGGCCTGTGCCGATACGCAGCGCACTGGAAGCCGGCTATCTTGCGATACGCCGGCTTTTTTTATGTTCCCGAAGGATTGAATGCTTTTCATATTTAGGATGTGATATCATGCTGCCGTGAGAAGTGAGCATAGTGATCGTGAAGCGTTGTCGGCTGCTCGGCTTTAGCTGTGATGTGAGGGGCTCGGAGCCGCTGCAGGTGATTTTAGTAGCCATTGGTGAGGGATGAGGAGGGAGAGATGAAGCGAATGACACGCGTGATCAGCGCGATTGCCGGTGCGCTCTCGTCGTTGTTTACGGTGGGGTGTATGAAGCCGGCGCAAGATGTGTACGGCCCGCCCGACAGTTTTGACAAGTATCAGGAAGCGCGTGAGGACGATGCGACGGATGCCGCGTCGGATGGGGATGTGAAGCCGGAGTTTCCCGAGAGCGAGGGCGCGCCAGAGAAGATTTATGGGCCGCCCGAGATGCTTGATGGCAGAGCGCCTGTGATTGAGCAGGCGCAGCCTCCCGAGCCGCCGATACCTGAGCCGATCTATGGGCCGCCCGAGATGATCGAGCAGATGGAGAACAGTCGAGTGCCTGGGCGGATGCCGGAGAGCGATGGCATTCCGCTGACGAAATACGGGCCGCCTGCGCTCGTCGTTTCGCCGCTTGATCACATACCGGAGGTTCCGTCTGTGCCGTCTATGGCCCCCGAGCTTCAAGATTCGCAAGACGATGCGAAAAGCGATACGCAGAAGCAGGACTTTGAGATGCTCAAAGAAGCCAATGAGTCACAGCGAAAAAACAAAGAAATCTATGTCTTGTACGGATGCTGAATGATTTGAGGAGGGTTCGACATGAAACGAATCACGCGCGTGATAAGCATGGTGACGGGAGCGATTGCATCGCTGTTTACGCTGGGATGTCACAAAGAGCCCGAGTGCATTTACGGGCCGCCTTCGATGCTGGATGCGTATCATAAGACGGGTCAGATCAAGCATTCGGATGGGGATGAGAAGCCGGAAAATACGCTTGATACGCCTGAATCTGAGGGCGTTCCGTCTGATATCTATGGGCCGCCCGAGATGTTTGATCTGCCGGAAGAAGAGGGGCTTCCCGAGTCTGAGGGCGTTCCGGCCGATATCTATGGGCCGCCCGAGATGTTTGAAGCGCCTGCGGAAGAAAACGCGCCGGAAGCGGTCGCGGAACCCGAGCCGTCAAAACCGGCGGCTGCCGCGCCGAAGCTGGACGAAGCCGACGAGGAAACGCAGAAAAAGGCGCGCGATCAGGACTTTGAGACGCTCAAAAAGGTCAACAAAAGCAAGTCACAGCCGAAAAAAACGGTTTATGGGCCGCCAGCTAAATTTCGCTAAGAGGCTGTGAAAAAATAGCTTAAAACCATGCGGATCGACCGGGCGCATAGGCCTTGGTCAGATGAGGGAAGTCAAGTGATTTCAGCGCTATTCTGAGGGGAGTTCCCGAGGTGAGAGCGTTGTCGTGTTTTTAGTGAATGGGAGGCTGCTTTATGAAACGAATCACGCGCGTGATCAGTGTCATTACGGGCGCGATATCTTCTTTCTTTGCCATGGGGTGTGGCAGAGTGGGCGGGAAGATTTACGGTCCACCCGAGATGCTTGAGGAATATCAAAAAACGGGGAAAATCCATCATTCGGGCAAAGAACAGGCGGCACCCGATGCGGCAAAGCCTGAGAATGAAGCAATACCTGAGATGCCTAAACGCGAAGACCCGCCGTCGGCGATTTACGGTCCGCCCGAAATGTTCGATCTGCCTGAAGCAAGCGCGCCTGAGGCGTTCGCGGCGCCTGAGCCTTCGGATGCTTCGGCAGACGCGCCTGAAGATGGCAAGACCGCAGACGCTGCGGATAAAGAGGCGCAGGATAAGGATTTTGAGGCACTTAAAGATGCCAATAGGTAGCCAGCATCTGGGGGACGATTGAGGGGGTAGCGGCGTATTGGCGACGCCAATAGCCGCGCAGGGGGACACTTCCCCCGCACGTAAAACCAATGAGGAGACACCATGAGATGTATTAAGATTGTTTATTGGGGTGGGAAAGGGCTGGTCAAAGAGTTTTCCCTTGACCGGAATGTGACGCGTGCCGTGATCGGACGTGATCCCAGGTGCGAAATATGTATTCCCAGTCCTTTTTTTAATCCACGTCACGCCATTGTGGAGTGGGATGGCGATGCTGCCTATGTTGCCTATGTGAGGTTTCCGCCAGGGAATCAAACAGACCTGAATGTCGATGGCGAGAGTCTTGGAAATGAACGAATTGAGCTGATGATCGGCAGCGAGTTGTCGATTGGCGATCAGGTGTTTGCCATGACGTGTATGTCCAAGGATGAAGTCGAACTGCCGCCGGCAGATGGGCTCAGATTCCCGGATTCGTCGCGTTCGCAGAATGACGCGGATGATGGGCGGAGCCAGGGCTCATCCAGAGGACAGGCGCCGTCTCGTGGTGGAGATGATCGGGACGATTGGGACGAGCGTGGCCCGAAGAGAGAGGCGAGAGGCCAGGCGCCGTCTCGTGGCGGGGATGATTGGGACGCTTGGGACGATCAAGGCCCGAAGAGAGAGGCGAGGGGACAGGTGCCGTCTCGTAGCGGGGATGGTTGGGATGCTTGGGACGATGATTCGTCGAGACAGCCCAGTGTGCAAGAGGCGCTTGTAAGCGATGGGGATGATTGGAACCCGTGGGGCGATAGCAGCCCGAAGAGAGAGCCGAAAGCGCAAGCTGCACCCGCTCGTGATTCTTGGGATGATGAGGGGGCGCAGAGTC
>JAFZFY010000095.1 GCA_017555665.1 Pseudomonadota bacterium
ATGACGTTAAAGAAAAGCTTGATGCGATGGATTCGGAGATCAAGGGGCTGAGGACGCTTCTTATGGAGCAGCAGAAAGAGATAATGGCGTTATTGGAACAGCAGCCGAGGCGTCCGCTTGTGGTTGTTCGCGATGCGCCTGTGACATCGCCGCTCCTTGAGCCGACAAAAGGCCCGGAAAACCTCGTTCAGGATGCGCGAGCCGACGCATCGGAGCCTGTTTCGGGCGAGCCTGTGACGGCAGAGGCATCGGATAACGAGGGTGAAGAAGCGGCAGCGGGGGAAGTTAATCGCGGCGAGGGCACGCCTGATCAGACGTGATCGGCAGCTGCCTTTTGGGGGAAGGAAAAGAGGGAGACGCGGCGTATCCCGGAGGGGATAGCCGCGTCAACGGCGCGTATCGGCGATGCCGATAGCGCCGGCGCGCAGCTGTAAAGACGCTCGGTGTGGGGCGAAAAAAAATCGGACGCAGGCGAAAAAGTCACGCACACGAGAGATAAAGTGATATAAGCCGCAACCGGACGAATGGGTTAGCCCGCGCCACCGATTGGGTCCGGAGTTGGACTGAGCAGAGCTCTCGGGGCGGCTGAGGCGATTTTATGGACTGTTTTTGAAAAATTTGGAGTTCCCTTGACTCGTAAGATCCTGATTAATGGGCGGCGTGAGGAAGAACTGCGCGTTGCGATCGTTGAAAACCAGACACTTGAAGATTTTGAGATCGAGACAAAGCGTCGCGGCGTGATCCGCAATAACATTTACCGTGCAGTGGTGACGAATATCGCGCCGAGCCTGAATGCGGCGTTTGTGGATTTCGGTGATGCGCGGAATGGTTTTCTCGCGTTTAATGATGTTGTGGAGAGTGTGTACTCGAAGCCGGGGCGTGACAGCTATCGGATATCGGATGTTTTGACGGTCGGCCAGGAGCTGATCGTCCAGGTCATTAAAGATGCGTCGGCGTTGAAAGGCGCGCAGGTGACGACGAACGTGAGCCTTGCGGGGCGTTATCTTGTGCTTCGCCCGCGTGATGCGAAGAGCGGCGTGTCGCATAAGCTGGATGACGATGCACGCGCAGATCTGACGCAGAAGATCCGCAGCCTTGATCTGCCGGATGGGTATGGCTGTATCGTTCGCACGAATGCGATGGATCAGTCGCGTGCGATCCTTCTGCGCGATGCGAAAGTGCTCGTGCAGCTGTGGCATAAGATCGAGGCGGAATTTGCCCGTGGCAAAGGGCCGCAGCTCCTTTACAATGACCAGGATATCGTCGTGCAGGCGATGCGTGACTACTTTGATTCGTCTATCAATGAGGTCATTATTGATGACAAATGCTGTTATGAGCGAGCGCGTGCCTATGTCCGTGCGACGATTGCGTCGAGCGAAGACAAGCTGAAGTATTATGACGACAAGATGCCGCTGTTCACGCGTTATGGCATTGAGCGTCAGATCGAGCAGATCTATGCGCGCACCGTGCGCTTGCCGAGCGGCGGTTTTATTGTGATCGATCCGACAGAAGCGTTGACGGCGATCGACGTGAACTCGGCGCACTCGACGAAGCGGGAGTCTCAGGATCAGACGGCATATTCGACAAACCTCGAAGCGGCGGTCGAGATCGGGCGACAGCTTCGCATGCGTGATATCGGCGGCCTGATCGTGATTGACTTTATTGATATGCGGCAGGGCAAGTATCAGCGCGATGTGGAGCGCGTGATGCGCAACGCGCTGAGCCGTGACAAGGCGCGTTGCAAGGTGGAGCGCATCAGCGCGAACGGCCTTCTGGAGATCAACCGCCAGCGCATCAGCCAGGCGCTTTCGCAGCGGACGCATCTCGAATGCCCGACGTGTGGCGGGCGCGGCTTTATTCCGAGTGCGGATGCAATCGGCATGACGCTGATCCGTGAGATCGATGCGCATGCCGTGGATGGCAAGCTCGGCGGCGTGATCATCAAGCTGCACCCGGATATCGCGCAGCAACTTCAGAATGAACGGCGACGTGAATTCGCGCAGCTCGAACTTGATTATGGCATCCGCATCGAGATCGTAGCCAGCCGTGATGTGACGCGCGGCGCAGAGGAGATCGAGTGGCTTTCTAAGAGCCAGGCGGAAGAACTTCATCCCGAACGCGTGTGTGCGCCGTCGCAGGATGCGGCTTCGATCGTGGATGTCGCCGAGGCTTATCAGGCGAGCGAGACAGAAGAGGGCGGCTATCGCCCGAACGATTTTGAAGAGTTTTCAAGTGATGAGGCGCGAAAGAAACGCGCCGCCAAGCGTGCCGCGCGCCGTGAGGCAGAACAGAAGGCACAGGCAGAGGCTGGAAATTCAAAGGCGGCAAGCGCGAAGCAGGAGCCGAAGGCTGAGGCTGAGTGCGCGGAAACGCCGAAAAACGGCAAGACTGAGCCGGCGAAGAATGCAAAGCGCGAACAGGGCGAGGCAAAAGCGGAACCCTCAGATATGGATGCGCGTGACGGCATCGGCGTGTCGCTCTTGGGCATTTTCGTGGCAGAGATGAAGGGGCGCATGGAGGTGTCACGACCGGCGAATGCAGAAAAGCCCGGCCGTCATCGTCCGAGTTTCCGCGCACGCCGCAAGAGCGGTCGTGGTGAAAATCTGAGCCTTCAGAGCGATATGCGCCTGTTTGTGACGGACATCCTGCGAGCGGTGTGCGTTTTGGCGTGTGGCTGTGACCGCGATGTGCCGCGCCGTGAGATGCTTCAGCGGATGGATGAAGTCAGCGATTGGCTGATGGATGCCGGGCAGCAGGATAGGGCTGAATGCCATAAGCGCGTGATTGCGCTGCGCAATCAGATCTCGTCGCGTCATGCGTGTGCGCGTATGAACTGCCTGTTTGATGTGCATGGCCATGCGCGTCCGGATGAGCTCGCGCGCCTTTTGCTCGAAGCGTGCCGCGCCGTCGGGTCGTATGAGGTCACAGACGAGCGCATCGCGGCATTGACCGGGTGGTTCTCGGATCGCTGCGCCCGTATCTTTGGCGAAAAGGTCGATGCGGAAGAGGTTCAGGTGAGCGTGGAAGACGCGGCTTCTGAGGAAAGCGCCGCGCCGGTCGTGGAGCAAGCGAGTGTTCCGGAACTGGATATCGATGCTTCGTTGCTTGAGGCGGTCGAAAACATGGACATGGATGCGCTTGAAGCGGCGTTCCGCTCGGCATCTGCGGATCTTCCGGCAGAAGATGGTGTCGTGCTGACCTTTGATGCGCCGGAGATTGAGCGTGAAAACAGCCGCCGTCCGCGTTCGAGCCGCCGTCATGCGATCGGAGAAAAACTCGCGCAGCCGCTCGTGGAAGACGGCTTGGTTGTGACGGCTGATGTCGTCATCGCGCCGATGGTCGCTGCGGAACGCGAGGATAAAGCGGATGCGGATAACGAAGCGCTTGGCGTTGCGATCACGCAGGAATTGCCGGCAGTTGCGTCACGTCGGGCGCGTCGGTCACGACGTGGGCAGCGTGGCGAGATTTCGGAACAGCCTGAGATGACGGCCGCCGAACCGGCTGTGGATCGCCTTGAATGCAACGCGGTTTCGATAGAAAAAACCGAGGAGGTGCCGGTCAAGGCCGAGGTCGCTGTGGAACCCGTGGATGTTGAGCCCAAAGCGGACAGCGCCCTGCTTTCGCAGATTCGCGAAGGCGGCCAGGTTTCTACGCGTCGTGTGCGCCATACGCGCCGTATGTCTGCCGATGTCGTCAGACAGGCGTATGATGTGAGTCCGGCTGAAAATAATGTCTCTGAACCCGTGGCTGCGCCAGTGATGCCGGAACCCGTGGCCGTGAAGGCCGAACCCGTGGCCGTGATGGATGCGGTCGAGCCGGAGAACATCGTGGCGGCTGTGGATGCATCGATGCACGATGTCAATGCCGAACACGGGTCGCGTTCGAGAAGGATGCGCAGGACATCACGCGCCAGTATCGGCGGGTTTGCTGATGTGTCGGATCCGATCGTCGTGCCTGAGATCGTGGACGAAGTCCTTGAAGCTGTTGAAACGCCTGTGGCTGCGGCAAATGAAACGCCTGTGGTCGTGGAAACGGTCGAAGCGGAAGCGGTTGCGGCATCTGGGGATGTCGTGAGCGATGCGGCGGTTTCGGAGGTGCCGAAAAAATCAGAACGCCGCAGGAATAGACGTTCAGCGGATCGTGCGGTCGAGCGCGAATCGAAGCAGGCGCGTGAGCCGCAGGCAGTCGAAAGCGAATCGAAGCAGGCGCGTGAGTCGCAGGCGGTTGAGCGCGAAGACAAACAGCCGCGAGAGCCGCAGGCGATCGAGCGCGAAGACAAACAGCCGCGAGAGCGCCGTGTGCGTTCGACGCGTGCGAAGCGCAATCGCGCCGAAGCCTCGGTGGAAGCGGTTGCTGTGCCCGCGCTTTCTGAACTTGCGGTGATTCCCGAAGTCGTGAGCCAGCCGAGTGATGTCGATATCTCGCTGATGATCACGGGAGAAATGCCGGTCGTGGCTGAAGAAGTGAGGCATTCTCGCCGCGTGCGTCGGACGCGTTCCAGCGAGGAAGTGCGGACGGTGAGTGCGCCTGTGGAAGCGCGTCCGGTCGTATCGGAACCTGCGGCAGAAGCGCATCAGGCGGTTTCAGCATCGGTGGAAGCGCCGAAAATTCAGGAGGATGCGTCGAAGCAGCCGGGATCACGGGCTGTGCGCCGGACACGCCGGACACGCCGTGAGGATGCGGAAGCCGTGATGGAAGCGGCTGCCGCGCCGTCTGAAACACAGGCATTCGAAAGCGTTGCAGAGCCGCAGGTCGTTTCTGAACCGCAGGTGGCTGATGCATCGGCAGATGAAGTGCCCGTCGCGCGTAATCGCGCAAGACGCACGCGTCGCGCGCGTCCGGATGCGGAATAACGCGATCTGACTATGGATCTCTGAGGAGATCCATAGTCTTTTGGGGCATCGTGTGTGGATGCATGTGTTCGCGTTATTTCTGTGTCTGCGTTCGATATTGCCGGGCATAAGAAGGCACTGGGTGCGTATTTATTTGCAATGAGATAACAGGGATAGGGAAGTCCATGCAGACGAAAGAGGAATTGAGTTCATTTATTGGGACAGAGCTTGGCATATCGCCGGCTTCTGTTCGTGCAGTGACGGATCTTTTGGAAGGCGGCGCGACCGTGCCGTTTATCGCGCGTTACCGCAAGGAAGTGACGGGCGGCCTTGATGAGGTGCAGATCCGCAATATTGAAGAGCGTCAGGCGTATCTGGTAGAGTTGAATGAGCGTCGTGATGCGATTTTGTCGGCAATCGAGACATTGGGCAAGCTGACCCCTGAGCTGAAGCAGCAGATCGAGTCGGCGACGACGAAGTCAGTGCTTGAGGATCTGTATTTGCCGTATAAGCCGAAACGGCGCACACGCGCGATGATCGCGCGCGAAAAAGGGCTTGAGGGGCTTGCAAATGTGATCCTGTCTCAGAGCCATGAGGGAACGCCCGAACTTGCGGCGCAGCCGTATATTGATGCGGAAAAGGGCATCGAGCGTACAGAGGACGCGCTTGAAGGCGCATCGGATATCGTGGCGGAAGTCGTGTCTGAGAAAGCGGATGTCCGCGATTATCTTCGCCAGTATATGACCGAGACAGGCGAGATCGTGTCTGAGGGTACGGATAAGGCATCGGAGGAACGCTCGAAATTTGAGCAGTATTACAATTATCGCGCCCCGCTGAGCGATTGCAAAGGGCATCGCTTTCTTGCGATCCGACGTGGCGAACGCGAGGGCTTTTTGAAGGCATCGATCGAGATCGATGAAGACACGGCCGTGAACAGTATTGCGGGGCTGATGCATTTTGATGCGTCATCGCCGTATGGTGGCGTGCTTTACGAGGCATGTGAGGATGCATTTGAACGCCTGTTGCAGACGAGTATCGAGTCGGATGTGCGCGTGGACATGAAGCAGAATGCGGATCGCGAGGCGGTCGATGTCTTTGCGCAGAATGCGGAGAAGCTGTTGCTTGCGGCGCCGTTGGGTGCGGAGGCCGTGATCGGTATTGATCCCGGTGTGCGCACGGGATGCAAGGTTGCGGCGCTTGACGCGACCGGGAAGTTTTTGGAGAACACGACGATCTATCCGCAGGTTCACAGCGAAGAAGAGGCAGAGCGAGAACTGCGGAAGTTTTTGAAGCGCCATCCGTCGCGTGCGATCGCGATCGGGAATGGCACGGCAGGCCGTGAGACGGAGGCTTTTGTTCGCCGCATCGCACAGTCGTTGCCCGAATCTGAGCGCCCTTATGTCGTGATGGTGTCGGAATCTGGGGCGAGTATCTATTCAGCCTCGGATGTCGCGCGCGAGGAGTTTCCTGATCTTGATCTGACGGTTCGCGGCGCGATCTCGATTGCGCGCAGGCTTCAGGATCCGTTGGCAGAGCTTGTGAAGATCGATCCGAAGTCGATCGGTGTCGGTCAGTATCAGCATGATGTGTATCAGCCGCTTTTGAAGCGCAAGCTCGAAGAAGTCGTGGAGAGTTGCGTGAACCGTGTGGGTGTGGAGCTGAACACGGCATCGTCTGAGCTTTTGAAATATGTCGCCGGCATTGGGCCGTCGATGGCCAAGAAGATCGTGGCGCATCGTGAGCAGAACGGGAATTTTACGTCCCGTGCGCAGCTGCTGAAGGTGAGCGGTCTTGGGCCGAAGACGTTTGAGCAGGCCGCTGGCTTTATCCGCGTGCGATGCAGCGAGAATCCGCTGGATGCTTCGGCTGTGCACCCGGAACGATATCAGCTGGTCGAGAAGATCGCGAAGGATATGGGGCATTCGGTCAAGGAGCTTGTCGGCAATCGAGCGCTCGTATCCAAGATCGATATCAAGCGTTATATCTCGGATGATGTCGGCGAGATGACGCTCGGCGATATCATGGAAGAACTTCAGAAGCCAGGGCGTGATCCGCGAGCGCAGTTCGAGCCGCCGAAATTCAACGATGCGGTGACGAAGATCGAGGATCTGAAAGTCGGCATGATTTTGGACGGTGTCGTGACGAATGTGACGAATTTCGGGGCGTTTGTGGATATCGGAGTGCATCAGGATGGGCTGGTGCACATCTCGGCATTGTGCGACCGTTATGTGTCGAATCCGGCAGAAGTCGTGAGCGTGAATGATGCGGTGCGCGTGCGCGTGATCGAAGTCGATCTTGCGCGTAACCGTATTGCGCTGAGCTGTCGCCTGACGGATGAGCCCGTGTCATCGTCGGATCGCAAGCCTGAAATGCAGAAAACGCAGCAGCGTCAGGACAAGAAGAATCGCCGTGTTCAGGAGCAGAAGCAGTTCAGCAACAACCCGTTTGCGGGTTTGAAGCGATAGGGAATACGTGGCATGCGATTCGAGAGGGGGTAGCGGCGTATGCGCGGAGCCTGTGAGACGTGTCTCAC
>JAFZFY010000096.1 GCA_017555665.1 Pseudomonadota bacterium
AGGCTTCCCCCTTGCCCCAAGAGGCATCGGACGCGGCTAATGCGCCATATCGAGGATCATCTCGCAGAGCTCGGGGAACTCGTACCCGGCATACTTCGCGATCTTGGGCACGAGGCTGTGCGCCGTCATGCCGGGCACCGTGTTCAGTTCGAGGAAATACGACTCAAGCGACTGATCGGCCAGGAAATCGACGCGAACGACGCCGGATGTGCAGTCGAGCGCACGCACGATCTTCTCCGCACGCGCGCAGAGCCCGAGGTCAAACGCCTCGCCGAGCGAGGACGGCGTGAGATACTCGGTGTCATCGCGGTTGTACTTGGCATCGTAATCGTAGAACTTGTTTTTGGGGACGATCTCGCAGACGCCGAGCGCGTTCCCGTTGAGGACCGCGACGGTCAGCTCGTGGCCCCGGATGTACTGTTCGAACATGACGATCTCGTCGTCCGCCAGGCACGCCGCACGCACCGCCTCGTCCATCTCCGCCACCGACTCGACGAGCGTCACGCCAACGCTCGACCCGTTCCGGGACGGCTTCACGATCATCGGAAGGCCGAGATAATCGACCAGCCACTGCCAGTCATGCCCTTCCTGCGCAAGCGTCGCGCGCGCGTCGCTCACCGGCATCGGCACGCACCCGGGCACCGGCAGGTTTGTGCGCTTGGACACGATCGTCTTGGAGAGCAGCTTATCCATGCAAATGGCCGCCGCGCGCATCCGCACGCCCGTATAGGCGATCCCGGCGAGGTCCAGCATGGCCTGGACAGTCCCGTTCTCGCCGCTTCCTCCGTGCAGCGCGATGAATACCTTTTTATAGCCTTTGCTGAGGAAATCGAGCATCTTGCTCGGATCCCAGTCGTAAGTGTCCGCCTCAATGCCCGCAGCCTTCAGGGCATCCGCGATATTGTTGCCCGACTGAATGCTGATCTCACGTTCCTCGCTTTCCCCGCCCAGCAGCACCACTGTTTCTGTCATAACATCTCCTTCATTGATCGATCCACGGCCGCAAACAGGACACAGCCAATCCACGCGCCCGATTTCAACGGCATCCGGGCGCAACATAATTGACAATTGTCTCACTTTGGGAAATGATGACAATGTTTTTATGTCCGTGGAACGCTTTGATCTGGATCGATAATTATGATTTGCACCAACTGTGGTAAAACGAACGCCGACGACCTCAAGTACTGCACGAACTGCGGCAAGGAACTGGAACGCGCCGCAGCCGCGAAAGGCGCCTCCAAGCGCGCGGGAACCCGGAAGACCGACCGGAAAACCGACCGCGACTTAGCCGCGAAGACGGAACGCGACTTAGCCGCGAAGACGGAACGCGCATCCGCCCGAAAGACCGATGGCGAGGAGGTGCGGAAGTCAGCGCGTGTCACGGCGCAGCACGTGACGAAGGAAACGCTCGATGCGAACGACCTTCCGCTTCTGGACGCGAGCAGCGTGCAGCCGGTGTCGATCCCGCAGACCGAGGCGAAGCCCGCATTGCTGACGCTTGCGGACGACAAAGCGCCAGACGAGGCGGCGCGCGTCCCGCTCATCGCCCTGACCGAGGGGCGGAACTGCCCGATCTGTGACGCGCCGTTATCGGACGAATATCGCTTCTGCGTCAACTGCGGCGCCCGATACAGCCAGTACGCGCTGCGCACGATCGAAGCGCCGGATCTGCCGCAGGCAGCCACGCCCGTCCACGAAGAGCCGCCCGCGCCGTCGCTGCCCACCGAAATGCACGCACGCATCCCGACCTCCGATGTCAAGGCGCCGAACAGCGCCCCCGCCCCCCACGCGCACGTCCCGTCCTCGGAATTTGCGAGCGCGCGGCGCGGCATCGAGCGCGTCAGCTTTATCCCTCAGACGGCGCAGCCCCAGCCTGCCGACAGCCAGGCCCCCTTCTCGCTGTTCCACGTCAACGACGACGGCTCGCTTGGCGAGCAGATCCCGATGACGACAGGCGAAAACATCATCGGCCGGACGAGCTCGCCGCTGCTCGCGACAGACAGGTTCGTCAGCCCCAAACACCTGCGGATCACGTGCAACGCGCAGAACGCGACCATCGAGGACTGCAGCAGCATGAACGGGTCTTTCATCCGGATCGCCAACGAATCCGTCGAGCTTCAGAACGGCGATATCTTCAGGATCGGCGAAGAGCTTCTGTGCTATTTCACGGGCGATTCCGCCCAGCCGCTCCTCTCCAACCCGACACGCGAAAAGACCGCCCTGCTCGGCGGCACTGAATCGCCGGGATGGGGCTATCTGCGCGTCATCATGGGCGCGTTCTCCGAGGGAAATGTTTACAGGCTCACTAAAAAGACCGTCTCGCTTGGCCGTGTCAAAGCCGACATCCTCTTCCCGAGAGACGGGTTCGTATCGGGCACGCACGCGTCCCTGCGCCTTCGCGAAAGCTCCGTCATCCTCACGGATCTCGACAGCTCGAACGGCACGTTCGTGCGCATGAAACGCCCCAAAACAATCTCGCGATCCGCTTTCATCCTGATCGGGAACCAGCTGCTCAAGCTCATGCCCGCCATGACGCGGTGAGGCGGACATTCCGGCAGCCAGGCGCGCGCCCGGATCGCCCGCGTCATTGCCCTGCTTTTCTTTAACTGCTCAGATTTCCGGATGCTGCCGACAGCATCGCCCACTTTTACACATAAGGATCACCGTTCATGACAGACGCCGCTAACACCGAAACCAAAGCTCCGCTCTTTGAAGGCACGCTCTTCCTCTCTCCGAACATCGACTATTTCCAGAACGGGGATGATTTTTTCGTCTATCACAACCTCTATGGCTACATCCTGAAGATGAGCGAAGACCTCGTCGATTTTCTTGAGTTTTTCCACGACGGCCCCAAAGATGCCGAAGCCGTGACCGCGCAGTTCAGCGAAGTCTTCGATGCCGACACGCTCAACAACTTCCTGTCCGTGTTCCGTCCGCTGTCGTGCCTGCTTCCCGATGACGAATTCGAGCCCAAGAAGACGCACGACATGTACCCGACGCTCGCGCGCTGGATCGCCGTGGATCAGACAGATCCCAAAGCGATCGTGATCTACGCCTTCGACACGCAGGCGCAGAACAAGATCATGAAGATCAGCCTGGATGCCTGGGAATCGCGTCTGTGGCAGTACATCAAGGGCGACAAATCCGTCGGCGATATCGCCGCCATCATCGCCGAGGAAGACGCGCAGCCCGTCGAGGAAGTGGAGATCCGCATCGCTTGCTCGCTCGCGCTCTGGACGCACAGCTCCGTCCAGGCCGTCAAGCTCTCCGCCGAGCCGTGCGCGAACTTCAAAGGCCGCCGTTTCGGCGTCCCGCCGTATCTCATCTCGACGATGCCCTACGAGAAAGTCACCGCGATCGTCCGCACGCGCGTCGATGAAAAAGGCGAGATCCTTGAGAAATGGGAAGAGCCCGTCCGATGCAAGCCGACGCACCTGGAAATCATCGACATCGACGAGCAGACGCTTGAGAGCGACAAGAACTGCGCGCGCCTCGCGTCGCTCCTCGCCCAGCCGCACCCGGTGCTCGGCAACCGCGCCTATGGCAAAGCCGTGTACGATGTCATTTCGAAATACGCGCCCGTCATGGACAACAGCAAAATCCTCGAAGTCGGCGGCGGTCTCGGCGATACCGCACGGAGCTTCATCCAGAGCTGCAAATGCCCCGTCAGCTACACGATCTTCACGCCCGACGAAGCGCATGCCGAACTCCTCAGGAACACCCTGAAAGATCTCGAAAATGTCCGCATCGTTTCTGGCGAGATCGACAAGATCGCGGATATCCTCAACGGCGAGACATTCGATATCATCTATTCAGACGAGTTCCTCGCCAACCTCCCCTCGGTCTCGGTGCGCAAGATGTCGCTCGAAAGCGAAGAGGATGAGGAAGAAGCCGACGATGACCGTCCGGATGACGGCGAGCTCAAGCCCGCACATGCCGTCGATAACAACAAGATCACGTTTATCGGCGAAGGCGATGCCATTCAGCTCATCTTCAAATACAAGCTCAATCTCTGCGACGCGCCCGAAGATTTCATCCTCAACTCCGGATCGCTGCGCCTGATCGGCAACCTCTCCAAACTCGCCACATTCCGCACGCAGATGTTCCTCATCGAGTTCGGCGAAGATATCAAATATCCGGTCCAGACCGTCGAAGATGGCAAGATCACCTATTCGCAGCACTTCGGTCTCCTCAAACAGGCCGCCCAAAAACTCGGCTTCCTCGCCCAATCCTCCTACTGGATGGAAGAACTCGACCTCCAGCGCGATATCAAAATGTTCGCCACGACCCGTTCGCAGTTCAAAACACTGCGCCAGCTGCTCGCCGATCACGACGTCGCCCTCGAACGTAAGCCCTACACACAGCCCGAATTCGAAGAACTTCTCAAAAAAGCCGGCCGCACCAGCGTCGTCGAAGTCAACTACGAACCGGCTGAAGACCGCATCTCCGGCCTCGTGCCACATGCATACAAAATGCTCCGCATCTATAAAGAACTCGAATTCTAATATAATAAAGCACCCTCTGTGCTTTAATCTATTTCGTCGCGGGGGCAAGCCCCCGCGGCGCTATTTCGCCTCACGGCTCAATACGCGCCTCCCCCGCATCGCTATCTCGCCTGCGGCTCAATACGCGATGTTAGCGCTTCGCGCACCTACCCAAAGCTACAGTTCTCGTCCCTATGGTTCCATGAGGTCTCTATTTCACAAACCGCTTTATCTCACAAGTATGTTCATTCGTCTTTTCATCACGGATGGCTTCGGCATAATCTGAATCATTTGCAATCGCAATAATCCATTCAGAACGGATTTCATGATTGGGAATATAGCATTGTTTTGTTATACTATCATAAGCCAGATATCCAAGATGAATTAAATACGTAAACACATCATCTTTGGTATAAAAACTTGTCATCGTGTTGAGATAATCATCTACTACAACATTGACGCTTCCCCCTGCAATCATAGTCTTGACATCATCTCTTATTCCATCGAAATCCATTGATATATAACTTCTTATCGAATCATAAGACCCTGTTTTAGTCCAATAGTCTCCGAACTTTCGAGCGTTCATTGCCTGCACGACCGATTGGGAGTTATAGATTTCCAACGTATTATCGAGAAAATCAAGTTTATATCCATTATACCAACGCTTGCATTCCTCAAAATCCAAATGATATTGTTCACACAATAATCTAGTCTCTTCTTCGGTAAAACCGACAAATTCCGAAAGCTGCATAGAATCCGTCAACAAATTCAGCTTTGACTGTATTTTATTGCGTACGATGGGCAACCCCCCCCGTCAGATAGACGAGCGCCAAAACAGGCGCAAGGTCCGCTTTGATACCGCAGCTCGGGAATTCCTCCATGAGCTCCTCCCGAACGCTTTCCGTAAACAGCGGCACAATATCCTCATTGCGACTAGAATTCGAATAAATCCCATTTATGTCAATCTTAATGACATTAAATGCATTCAAGTATGTTCCACCCTTAGCATTGAAGGCTGCATCATGCAGTTGCTTTCAATATACACAAAGTGAAGCGGTAACCACAGCATTATTATGAGGGGGCGGCTGAATAGTAACCCTCATTGGTAGTTATTATATGGATTATCCTTGTCGCAGAGCAAAGATGATGATACTATCTAAGGGTTTGGATTTCCTCGCAAAGAGGTCATGCGATTGATAAGAATCGTCTTGAGCCGAACGATTGAGGTTTTCTGGACAGCATCGAAAATCATACTTGTTTGAGGATGAGGTATGGCAGATCATGCATTTACAGAAGCAACGCGCGTTCAAATGACTGCTTTGCTGCACTTGACGCGAATCGGTTATACTTACATTGGAAAACCGCATCTGAATCCGAATTTAGTGCATGACGAAGCGACCAATATCATCCTGCCCATATTTGAGCAGCAGTTTAAAAAGCTGAATCCTCATGCGAAGACAACACCGCAGGCAGTTCTGGCAGATATTCGCAAAGAGCTTGATGATGACGACCTCGGAAAACAGTTTTATCGCAGACTCACTGCCGTATATCCTGTAAGGCTTATCGATTTTGAACATCCAGAGAACAATCTCTTCCAATGCACTGCCGAAATGCCGTGCGTCAACGGGAATGAAAGTTTCAGGCCCGATATCACACTGTTTATCAATGGCATGCCGCTCGTTTTTATCGAAGTCAAAAAGCCCAATAACACAAACGGCATGATTGCAGAAAGCACGCGCCTGAACTGCGAACGTTTTGCAAATAAGAAATTCCGGCGTTTCATCAACATCACGCAGCTGATGATTTTTTCTAATAATATGGAATATGACGCAAAGGGCGGTGTCACGCCGATTGAGGGCGTATTCTATTGCACGGCGGCTCACTCCAAGGCGCAATTTAACTGCTTTCGGGAAGAAAATCCGAAGCGCAGACCGATTGCGCCGTTTCATGAACGTTATGAATATGAACCGCTCAAAGAAATCACAGAAAAGTGGATTCTGAATGATTTCAATGTGCCCATGCTTCGAGACAACCCGGAGTACAACACAAACAAAGATGTGAACTCGCCTACCAATCGCGTGCTCACCTCGATGGTCAGTCCGGAAAGGCTGTTATATCTGCTCCAATATGGCATCGCATACGTGCATGACGAAAGGGAAGAAAATGGACAGATTCAGACCCGCGATGAAAAACATATCATGCGGTATCCGCAATTCTTCGCCTCGCGAGCCATCCTGAATAAGATTGATCATGGCCAAAAATCGGGTATCGTGTGGCATACGCAAGGTTCGGGCAAAACTGCGCTCTCTTTCTATTTGACCAAGCTGTTGCAGGATCATTACGCAAAACGCAATATCGTCACGAAGTTCTATTTTATTGTAGACCGTCTTGATCTGCTCGAACAAGCAGCCGATGAGTTTGCGGCACGCGGTCTAAAAGTCATCAAAGTTAATTCGCGAAATGAATTGATGGATCAATTTAAAACACTTCAGTCGTTGGAAGGCCACTCTGGCGAATCCGAGATTACAGTCGTCAATATTCAAAAATTCAAGGACGACAAATCTAAAGTTGATCTTCCCGACTATGCAGTCAATCTTCAGCGCATATTCATCGTGGATGAAGCGCATCGCGGCTACAAAAAAGACGGCTGTTTTCTGGCTAATCTGCTCAATGCCGACAGAAATAGCATTAAAATTGCTCTGACTGGAACGCCGCTCATCGGTGAAGACAAAAATAGCCGTGATGTTTTTAATGAATATTATCATACCTATTATTATGACCGATCTATTCAGGATGGTTACACGCTCAAAATCATTCGAGAAGATATAGAGACTTCTTATCGAAAGCATTTGAGAAGTGTTTATGAAGATCTCGAAAATATCGCCAGCGATGAACAAGTCGTCAAGAAAGGTTCGATAAAGAAGAGCCAGATTATCGAGCATCCCACCTATGTTAAGGCTTTGCTTCGATATATTATTCATGACCTCAAGCGTTTTCGCGCAATTCGCGGAGATAGCTCGCTGGGCGGAATGATTATTTGCGAGACATCGGAACAGGCGCGGAAACTCTATGAGTTCTTTGATGAAGTGCAAGATGAGTTGAGTGAGCGCGGCAAGAACGCGAAACTTAAAGCCGGACTTATTCTCTTTGACAGCGATGACAAAGAGACGCGCAAGCAGATTATCAATGATTTTAAAAAGAATAATAAGATTGATATATTAATTGTATTTAATATGTTGTTGACTGGATTTGACGCGCATCGTCTCAAGAGGCTCTATTTTGGAAGAAAACTCAAGGATCACAATCTGCTTCAGGCGATTACGCGCGTAAACCGTCCTTATAAAGACATGCAATATGGCTATGTCATTGATTTTGCCGATATCAAGCAGAACTTTTATGAAACGAACGAAGCCTATCTCAGAGAGCTGAACCGTTACAACGATATTGATCCGGATACTGGGGATGCCTTGCCAGATATGTTCACGCAGGTCATGGCAAACCAGGATGAATTGATTAAACAGATGAAAGACGCGCAGCAGGCGTTGTTTAACTACAGCACAGATAATGCCGAAGTCTTTGCCACTGAGATTTCAAGTCTTGAGGATAAGCGTGTCTTGATCGAACTTCGCCGCGTCATGACTTTGGCGAAAGATGCTTACAACCTTGTGCGCTGCTTTGGAGATGACGCGCTCAAAAAGAAATTCGAAAAGCTCGACATCGAACGGCTTCCGCTGATGCTCAAAGAAGTCAATCACCGCATTGCTCTGATCAACCAGAAGGAAGCATTTGCGGAAGATACGACCGCCATCGTCAATGAGGCCATGCTCGATATTGAATTCAATTTCTGTTGCATTGGCACGGAAGAACTCAAAATCATTGATGGCGGTTCCGAACTGCAGGAAAAATATCACCGCGCCATCGCTGCGTTTATCAATAACTTTGATCACGACGATCCCGAGTGGATTACGCTCAATGAGCACTTCAATGAAATTTTTAGGAAGCATGGCTTTAAGCCAGAGAATATAGCTGCCTATAATGAACAGAACGCTGAGATTTCCGAAATCCTCAAACGTCTTGAAGAGCTTGAGAGAGCAAATGCGGCGCTTCTGAAAAAATATAATGGCGATACCAAATTCGCATACGTACACAAACGCATTCGTGAAGAAAATTCCGCACGCGCCAACACACAACATCCTCCGATGTTATCGTTTTACGAGCCAGAGATTGTGGATACGTTGCTCGAGGTCAAGAGATCGATTGATACCAAAGTCTATGATCGAAACGATATCCTTAAACAGGATGCCTATTTTGCTCAGACTGTCATGAACGAAATCGACAACAGCTTGAGCGAGCATGAGGGATGCGCGTTGGATTTTGATGATTACGTCTTTATTCAGGAACGGATCGCAAAACAGTATGTGGAAGAGTATCATAGATTTTGGGGATAGACCATGACCATCAAAGACCAAACCATTCAGCTTATCGATGACCTCAAATCCACATGCCAGCTCTATGGCATGGGGAATGACGGCAACGAATTTAAAATCATCACTCAAGTGTTTTTATATAAATTCATGGCCGATAAGTTCGCACATGAGCTTAAAAAACTGAATATGCCTGCACTTGCAAAGCTCAAGCAGTCGGACAAATGGGAAGAAGAATACGCGAATCTGTCCGAAAAAGACCGTATGATGATCGAAAAAATCAAACTTCCCACGGATGTTCCCCGATTCGCGCCGGATCATCTAATTGCAAATCTCTATAACAAACAACATCTCGGTAACTTTGATGAGATTTTCGATCAGACGATGGTCGATATCGCCAGCAGAAATCTGGACATATTCTTCACCAAGACGGCGCAAGAGACCAAAATCCCTATCTTTGAGAAGATTACTATTTTTGTCACGGATGAAAGCCGACGCGCAGATTTTGCGAGGGCACTCGTCAGCAAACTGACCAATTTTAGTTTTGAAGAGGCTTTTGCCGAGAATTATGACTTTTTCTCGGATATCTTTGAATATCTTCTTAAAGACTATAATACTGCCGGCGGCGGCAAATATGCCGAATATTACACGCCAAAAGCCATCGCCAGAATCATGGCGCGCTTGCTGGTCGGTGACAATGCCGATTTGCACAACGTCGAGTGTTATGACCCAAGTGCAGGAACGGGCACTCTGCTCATGGCACTCGCGCATCAAATTGGCGAATCGCGCTGCACGATGTTTTCGCAAGATATCTCGCAGCGAAGCAACAAAATGCTCAAGCTCAATCTGCTCTTGAACGGACTCGTCACCAGTCTGGATCACGCGGTTCAGGGCGACACGCTCCTTGAGCCTTACCACAAAAGCGATGATGGAAAAGCGCTTAGAACATTTGATTTTGTCGTCAGCAATCCCCCGTTCAAGATGGATTTCAGCGGCACGCGCGATGATATCGAATCCAAATGGAGTTCGCGCTTCTGGGCCGGTATTCCCAAAGTGCCCAACAAAAAGAAAGAATCCATGGCGATTTATACATGCTTTATTCAGCATGTCATCAATAGCATTAAAGATGGCGGAAAAGGCGCAATCGTCATACCGACAGGGTTTATCACAGCCAAAACTGGCATCGAACATAAAATCCTCGAAATTATCGTCGATAAGCATATCGTGAGCGGTGTCGTGAGCATGCCGAGCAACGTTTTCGCCAACACAGGCACCAATGTTTCCGTGCTCTTCTTCGATAAATCCCAGAAAAAAACTGACGATGACATGGTCGTTCTCGTCGATGCCAGCAAGCTCGGCAAAGAATATAAAGATGCCAATGGTCTTAAAAAAGTGCGTCTCGAAAACGACGAAATCGAAAAAATCGTCTCGACCTTCCGAAATGCCCAGGCTGTCGACGATTTTAGTGCGGTTGTGAGCTATGCCGAAGTCAAAAACAAAGGGTACAGCTTGAGCGCCGGCCAGTATTTCGACATCAAAATTGATTACGTCGATATCACCGAAGACGAATTCAACGCCCAGATGAAAGCCGACATGGATGAGCTGGATGCGATGTTTTCCGAAAGCCACCGCTTGGAGGATGAGATTCGCAAGCAGCTGAAAAGTCTGAGGTTGGCCTAGGAGGGATGTGTGGGCGCGTGCTACCTCGCTGACGCTCGATACGCACTGCGTGTGCGGCTATTGACCGCCTGTGAGTCGGCCAATACGCCGCACAACATGATGGGGGCATTGGACTTCCCAAATGAAGAGATGAAAACAGACGTAAAATGTTGTACAAACGGTTTGGGATAAGATGCCTGTAGGTATCTGGTTGCTTTTGAATAGGTAAGCGTATGTATTTGACAGACATTCACATTGACACTTTAAGACACCTCAAGAAGCTGGACATTACGCTATCGCGTGAAAAGCGCCAACATTTGATTTTGACGGGCAAAAATGGTTCTGGAAAAACATCGTTGTTGGAAGGTATCTGCAATCGCCTTGAGAGTATTTCTGGGCTTTATAAGCCCTTAAATCTTATTCTCGCAAGAGACGGTTTTTGTGGTGATTTTCGATCTATTGTTGATATTAGCATTCGCGCCTCCACGTCGGATGAATACGACCATTTTTCAGTAACTCCCCCTTTCATCTGTGCCTATTTTGATGCGTCAAGGCTTTCCCGGGTTGAACAGCCAAAGGGAGTTGAAAATATCGTATTGAAGCAGGCATATAAGTTCAAAGAAACGCCCACAGGTCAATTGCTCAAGTATATGGTGCATTTAAAGACGCAGCTCAGTTATGCGAAAAATGAGAATGACGAAGCTGCCGCATCGAGAATTCA
>JAFZFY010000097.1 GCA_017555665.1 Pseudomonadota bacterium
CCCAGTGCGGGGCTGGCAGCCCCGCAACGCCCCGCATGCCTTGCCGGGCGTCCTGCGCCGGCGCGTAATATATATCGCGAATCGCGAGATGTCCGCAAAAAAAAAGACACTTGGACTGGTAATGCCGCCCGAGGGCTGCTGCCGCATGGGGGACGTTGCAGGCGGCTCGCGGATACAAAAAAAGCCCCGGCGCACGCCTGCCCGGGGCTCGTGATATCACGACGAGGAAATTACTTGGCAGCCGGATGGATGTGCGCCGAACTGCTCATGACGGTATCCTTGAGGGCTGTCGCCATGCCGACGAGACCTTGCATATCCGAGGGGATGATGATCTTCGTGGACTGGCCGTTTGCCGCTGTGGCGAAAGCTTCGTAAGCCTTGAGGCGGAGCGTCGCTTCGGACGGCGCGGAAGCGTTGATGGCGCGGAGGCCTTCTGCCGTCGCCTGCTGCACGATGCGGATCGATTCGGCCTGGGCTTCAGCTTCGCGGATACGGACTTCCTTGGCTGCGTCTGCGCGGAGAATCGCGGCCTCTTTTTCGGCTTCAGCTTTCTTGACGGTCGCGATGCGGGTCGCTTCTGCCTGCAGGTCTGCGGCATCCCTGGCGGCCTGCGCGCTCAGCATGCGGACTTCTTTCTCCTTCTCCGCATTGAGAATCGCTGCTTCTTTTTCGGCCTGCGCACGGATGATCTGTTCGCGTTTCTCACGGTCTGCCTTCATCTGGCGCTCCATAGCTTCCATGATGTTGCGCGGCGGCGTGAATGTCTTGATCTCGACGCGCGTCACCTTGATGCCCCATTTGTCGGTCGCCTGGTCGAGCGCCTGCGTCATCTGCTTGCTGATGGCATCTCGGCTGCTCAGGCACTGCTCGAGATCCATCTTACCGATGATGTCGCGAAGCGTCGAGATGCAGAGCGCGTTGAGCGAGGATCGCACATCGCCGACACCGTAGGTGTAAAGGTTCGCGTCAAAAATCGTGAAGAACATGAATGAGTCTGCAGTGATCGTGACATTGTCTTTCGTGATGACCGGCTGAGGCGGCGCATCAAAGTTCATCTCGTACTTGGGCACTTTGTTGCGGACGCTCTGGAACGGCACCCTGAAATGGAAACCGGCATCCCATACGGTCTCAAAACGCCCCATCCTTTCGATAACATACAGATGTGACTGTGGAACAATGGTGATCCTTGTTGCAGCCCAGATACCTGCGATGAAAAGACAAATACCCCCAACGACAATTAAAGTCATCATGTTAAACCTCTTCTTAAACCTCTTTGGAAAGGAGCGTTAAAGTACGCTCTTATGCAACGCGCAATTATCACACAGATAAGCCGTCTAGCGCAAGTAAAACAGGGCGTGCGTGATATGACTGTGTCGTTCAGCCTGCCGCAGAACCGTGAACACACAAAAAAAGCGGAGCGGGCATTTGCCCGCTCCGCCTGGAAATCATACGCCTTGAGGATCACTTGCCTTCGTATTCGGGAAGGTCGAGGAAGTTGAGGAAGAGGCTGATGCCGGTGCCGTTGACCTTGAATTCGAATTTGTTCGAGCCCATCTTGGCCTTGCGCAAGCCGCCGTCGGCATTCTTGTCCTGAATCTCGATCTCGTTGAAGTTGACGGTGAACTCCGCCTTGTCCATGAGGTCTTTGAAGAACTGCGTGTCGGTAATGAGGCTGATGACGCCCCCGGCGATCTGCATGCAGCCGTCGGCGTTGCCGGCGTGGACATTGCCGGCTTTGATCCTGAACTGGTTGTCGTCGATGTCGATTCGGAGGCCGGCGAGCAGATCCATGTAGCCGCAGACGTTTTCGGTACTCCACATGCGGAAGCCGAACGTAAAGTAGTCGGCGTATTCGGGGACATGCGAAAGCAGCCAGGCCTGGTCATAATCGGCGGCCATGTTGGCCATCGTGACGGTGAACTTGGATGTCGCGGCCCCTTCGGGGGCGGTGCCGAAATCGACGTTAGACTCGATGTGGTGGCTGTACATCAGGCGTGCGAGAAGGCCGCGGATGAGGTCGGGATGGATATGGAGGCCGAGCTCTGCATCCGAGGGGAACGAAGCCTCATAAGCCCAGTCAACGGAACCGCTCTGCGCGAACTTGATGTTCGAGTACATGCCAAAGTTGAGCGTGCCCATAGCCTCGTTGACGCGCGGCGCGCCGGCAAACATCTTGATATCGGTATCGCCGAATTCCCATGCCTGAATCTCGAAGAGATGGACGGCCTTGAGATAATCGTCAAGCGCGAGGTGGATGCCTTCGGTAATGAGCGAGGATGCGAGGCCGCCGAGGCTGTCGCCGTCGTACTGGGCATCAATGAGCTGCGCCTGGCTGAGGTCGAGATAGATATCGGTCTTGCCGTCGCCTTCGCGGAGTTTTGCGATGACCGGGGCGCCGAAGGTCGCGGAAACATTGAGGTTTATACCGAATTTGTTGATCTTGAGGGGAATCTCGACGGCAATGCACTGGTCGATGTTGCCTGTATAGGCCGACAGGCCAAGGCTTGAGATGATGGATGTCGTCTGCTTGCGGCAGCCGCCGACCTGAAGTACCGGCATGCCAAGCCCGAACGAGTCGTATGTCCAGTCGCTCGATGCGCGGAAGAGCTTGTTAATACCGGTCGCGTTGAGCGTCAACGCCATCGAATAGTCGCCGTTCGTGTCAATGTGATCGGCGAGCATGCCTTCTTCATTGATGGCTTTGGTCAGCCCCTCCTGCGCCTGCGTGCAGACATCATCTGCCGAGCATTTGATCACGCCGTCCAGGATGCCGACAATGTCATTGACGGTCTTCTCATCAAGGTCACAGCTGGTCAGGGATGTCAGGGATATTGCGGAAAGCGCGATCGCCGCACAGGCTAAAAAGACGTTATTTTTCATGATCCACCTCGGGTAAAGTAAATATCTGGCCGTTTACGACACAACCCCCGATTATACCATCTGTGATCTGAAAATAAACGCGGAAACGGGATTTTTTCGGCCGACACGTCTCTGGCGCGGCGTATCGGCGCACGCCGATAGACGCACAAGCGAGCCGTATGCGCTATCGGCGCATAGGCGAGCCATACGTAAAGACGTGTCGTGACACGTCTCTGGCACCGCGTATCGGCGCACGCCGATAGCGGTCACCCTGAAAAATAAAGGGGATCAGGGCGCGTCCTCAGTCTTGTTGTCTTCGATGGAGATGCAATTTTCGATGCTGGAAGCCGCGTTTTCCATGGCAATGGCGTGTTCGCGCGCCCTGTTGGCGGCGGTTCTGGCTTCCTCGGCGTGGCGTTCTGCCACTTTGGCGTGACTGTCGGCAGATGCCGAAACCGACTGATTGGCAATCTCGCGAGCCTCAATGGCGAATTTGCAGGCCTCGCCAGCGGCAATCTCGGCGCGGATCGCGACTTTGGCGGCCTGGGCCGCACGCGCCTCGGCTTCGCGCTTCTCCATGTCTTTGATGAACTTGATGTCGACTTCCTCACGGCTCCTGAAGCCTTCACCGAGGACTTCGTGAACATCCGAAAGCGTGATGAACGCGCTGGGATCGAGCTCGCGGATGTGCGGCGCAAGCGCGCGCGCGTCGCTCGGGCTCACGATCGTCATGAGCACTTCGCGATCCTTGTCGGTATAAAGGCCGCGTGCATAGAATGCCGTCACGCCTCGGTCGAGTTTTTCCATGATATAGCTCGCGATCTCCTTATTTTTCGAGCTGAAGATCATCATGTTCTTGGCGTAATCGAAGCCGTAGACGACGCGGTCGAGGATCATGCTCTGGAAATAAAGCGAGGCAACGGCGTAGAACGCGAGCACGAGGACGGGGATGGTGCCTTTGGGCTCGATGTAGAGGACGATCGTCGCGAGCGTGATGACGACGAGGTCAACGGCGAGCATGGAGACGCCAGGCTTGATGCCAAACCGCTTTTTGAGGATGGCACATACGATCTCGGTGCCGGCTGTCGTGCCCTTGAATTTAAAAATAATGCCGAGGCCGAAGCCGACAAGGAACGTGCCGATAGCCATGAAAAAGAAGAAGTCGTTTGCGAGCATGTATTGAATCGGCGCCGAATTTTGAAGATCCCAGCCGTGAAAGACCGGCAGGTCGCCGCCAAACAAGTCGCCTCGGAACATCTCGCCTCGGAACAGGTCGATGAAAATCGCGTTCGTGACGAAACCGTAAGCTGTGCGCGCCCCAAAGGTGCCGCCAAGCTCGGCGATGCCCCACAAGAATAAAGGGATATTGAGGATGAGTATGAGCGTGCCGACGGAAAGGCCGTCCCACAAGAAGTTGATCGCCATGGATATGCCCGTGACGCCGCCCGGAACGACATGGGCTTCGACCAGAAATACGCCCAATCCCAAGGCTGAGATCAGGCTGCCAAGGGTGATCATGACGTAATCGAACACGACTTTGAGCTTTTGGGAGGTGAGCATGCTTGACTCCTGTACTGGTGAATAACGATGCGGCCTGGCTGACCGCGAAAGTACATTTCTAGCGTCATTTTGTAGCAATTAGCAATTAGCAATTAGCAATTGTGTGGGATGCTCAGGTGTGTAGTCAGTGAGTCGGTTAGTCGGTTAGTCGGTTAGTCGGTTAGTCGATTCGTCCGTCAGTCGTGTGCAGCCGCCGTCTGTATTTTTCTTATCATTTGGCTCGAAATGTGCTTTGCTCGGCTGTCACGCCGTTCGAAAGGCGAGGGAAATGCCTTCGGCCCTGAGGAACGTGCTTGACGTAATGGGATTTAGTTGTCATAGGGGAACGCCGGTCGTGAATGCGGCCGCTATCAGGGAGAATGTGACATGAAACTTAAAATTGCCTTGTGCCTGTTATTTTTGTTTGGAGCGGCTCCGGTGGCTCAGGCGAGTCATTATGACCTATTGGATATCGATATCATCTCATCCGATCTGACGGACAAGCTCGTGGCTGCGAAGATCGAGAACACAGAAGATCTGTTTTCGATGCTGGTCACGAAAGCTGGGCGTGAGGATTTTTCGAAGAAATACAACATGCCGGTGGCCGAAGTGGAAAAGCTCGGCCGCAAGCTTGAGCTGATGCAGATCGTCGGCGTGGGCCCGAAAGCGGCTGCATTGCTGCAGCTTTCCGGCATTACGAGCCTGAAGATGCTGACAGAATCGAAACCGGAGGAACTTCTTGAAGTGCTTTTGCGCGTAAACCGTGAGTTTGCGATCACAGGGGTTCAGCCGGATCTGACAGTCGTCCGCGACTGGATCGAGAAATCCAAAAAAGTCGTGAATCACATGGAATAATAACGGTCTATCCGAGTCCGCGGGAACGGCAGCGGTGCCATGTGATAAGCCGTCCCCCGGAACATAAATCCCCCCCCGATACATGACCGATATCGGGGCATTCGCAGGCGGCATCCCGAACGCATTCAAGCCCGCAAGTCTTGAATTTTAAGGGGGATGCGGTTGCGTTTGCGCCGAGTCACGGCAAGCGCAGCCAATCGGGTTACATTCAGTTTTTTCTCATCGCGTGCGGTTGTGATATAATCCCGACGAGGCGGTTTTGCGTCTGGTAGTTCCAGGATGGGATGTGTGTGATTTTCGCATGGATTGGCGATGACGGAAAATAGCACGGAAAATAGCACGGAAAAGAGCGCGGTGTATTTAAAACTGGCGAAGCGCAGTGCATCGCAGGGAGACAATGTACGGGCGATCGTGACGATATTGAACGCGCTCGGCAATAATCCGCATTACATGGAGACGCAGCCGGAAAGCACGGATTTTCTGGCAGAGATCCTGATCCCCGGATTTGAAGAGGAGATCCACCGCCTTGAGACGCGATATCCGTCGTTCGGCTATCGTCTGACCCAGGCGCTGAACGCGCACCACAAGGAAGCGATGGCTGCGGCGCTGGAACAGAGTTTCAGCGATTACTGCATCCGCCAGATGAATGCCGGTCATCAGGAATCCAGCTATGTGCGTGAATTTTCACAGGCGGCGGTGAGCTCGTCGTATTACCGTCCAGTATCGCGGGATCCTTGGCACAGCTCAGGCCGCGCGTCAGGGCGCAGCGCCGCGTCGGGCGAGATACCTGCGAGCCTTGATGCGCAGAATGCCTGGATCTCGACGGCACAAACCGGCTGTCTGCAGCAGCAGACGATGGCGTATGAGAAGCGCGAGTTTGTTTCGCGCAATTCGGATGTATGTTCGGCAGACGGGCTACGCCGTTTTGACCGCATCCGAACGCACCAGGTCTCGGAGCCGGTGGCGTGCGATTATGAGGACACGGGGGCGGATCGCGTGATCCTCGATTTCGACAACTGCATCCAGGCGACACCAGCCGCCACGATGTTTGAAGCATCGCTGACCCGGTTCACGTCGTATGCGGATGAACTGGCTCGATTTCGCGAAACCCGGCCGGCATTGGAAGCCGTGCGCCCGCGCCCGGATCAGCAGGATATCATGGAAGCGGTCGCCGAGGTCGGGCAGGCGTTGAGCGACACGCCGAGTGTGGAGCCGTATGCAGTGCGGCAGCCCCTGCAGTTCTGCCTGAAACCGCAGCACGTGCTGACGTGCATCTTCGTCTGCGTGCTGGGCGTGCTGGGGTTCATCGCTTACAGGACGGTAGAACCCGTGCTTGAAAACCGCGCGCTTGAGGGCGTTTCGGCCTCCTATATCGTGGCAGCGGAGAGCGGTGTCGGCAATCCGATGGATGCGATCGCCGCGCACCACGGGACGTTTTCCGATCCGGGCGTGCTTGACTGGTACCGCCAGTTTATCGGCGTTCAGCACAACCTGTACTATGAAGAGGACCAGACTGCGCCGATCAGTCCGGATGATCCAGACTTTGCGGCATCGTACAGTGCCGCGCATGCGGCGTATATCACGCAGGAGATCAGCCGTGGTCATCTCGAACGCGCACAGCGCCATTACGAATCGGTATCGCCAGAAATCTGGCGCGAACATCCATATTTCAAGGTCTGGAGCGAGGCGCAGTTTGAAGAGGCGCTGAAAGACTACCAGACCGCGGCGATCCATTATGAGCAGCTGATGCGCACGCCGCTCGCGCCTTTTGCGCTGATGCGGCTGGGGGAGATGGCCTTGACGGGCATGTCCGATCTGCGCCAGAGATTTCTAGTCCAGGCCGAACGGCTTGACAATCCGCCGGCATTCGCGCGGTGCGTGCTCAATATTTTGCACCATCACCAGAATATCGGCGCGCGCGAGATGTCGCCCGGCGCGGAACGCCTGGCGCAGCCGTACCGCATGTACTGCACGGTCGGCGAGGTGTTCAGGCAGATCGATCAGAAAGCGCGCCTGGACGAGGCGGCTGTGGACGCGATCGAGCGTGCCGAGACGCTCCGTGTGGGAGACGAGTTCCGCCAGGAGGCGGTCATCGAGGCGGAGCTCTACCGTCAGCGTCCTCTTGTTGCAGTGGCGCATTACAAGTCATTCGCACTTCCCGAGGGCCATCCGATGCGCACACGGCTGCTCAACGATATCCTGCTTGCCAGCATGGCGGCTGGCGACTGGTCCAGCCTTCATGCGCTCGACGGCGCCATATCGGCAGATATCGATTACCTGTCGGCATCCCGAGTGCTTGACGGGGCTGTCGTGAATGGCAGCCTGGCGCGTCCATCCGGGCATGCGAGGCGGCTTCTGGTATATGGCGCGCCGGCTGCGGTGTCTGCCGGGCATCCGCTGGATGATGCCTATACGGCGGCGCTTGCTGGCCGCTGGGATGCGGCGCTTGCACAGACACGCGCGCAGCTGATCGCGCATCCCGAATACTGGGAACCGCTGTTTTTGCAGGCCGAGATCCGAGCACGCCGTGGCGAAGCGCTTGAGGCGGCGCGCAGCCTGGAGCTGGCCATGATGTCTGGCCGCAATTCTGCGCCGCTTGTCGTGTTGTCCAACGTGTATCGCGCGCGCGCCGGGCTGCCGCTCAACACGGCGGCGGTTGTGCTGCCGTTCGTGTCGTTCCGCGATCCGGTGCTCGAAGGCGCACGGTGCGAAATTTTCTGGCGGCTCGGCGATCCTCACGCTAAAATATGCCTCGGCAGTCTTGCCGGACGTGGCGGCAAGACTTCGATGGCGGCATGGATCATGGCGCATCTCGACGATTCCGGCCAGCCTCGCGGGACGGCATCGGAATGGGAAAAAGCCTCTGCTGGAAACATGAGTTTTCCCGGCTATTTTCTCGCGAAAGCTCGCGTGCATCAGCGCGAAGGTCAGTATCAGCCGGCTGCGCAGGCTTACACGCGCGCGCTTCTGGATGACGTTTCAACATCGAACGCGGACACGGTGCGCGAGCTTGAGCAGATGTATGTGTCGCGGCAGCGCCGTTATGACGGCACGCGCCGGTTCGAGGAGATCATCACGCGCGCGGAACAGGAACGCCATTCGCCGGCATTCCTCGCGTCGCTTCACCTCGCTGCCGCCAGGCTGTATCAGCCCGAGAACGCGCATTCCATGGCGCGCAAACACCTGGGACGCGCGATGGAACTGATCGGGGATACGCCCGAGATTCTCGAGGGCATGATTCGCTATTACGAGGCAAAGGACAAGCCGGATACGGCGCGTATCTATCGCATGAGGCTGACACGGCTCAATGATCCGGAATAGGGGACTGTGATGCAGATGAAACCGAGGGCACTGATATTCCTGGCGGTTATACTCACGACGGCTTCATGCGGATCGCCAGAAAAAAGCGAGCCGGTCCAGCCGGAACAGACCGGGATCCAGACCGCCCCCTCCCCTGCCCCCGAGATTCCCCGCTATCCGCCTGCGCCCGACCTGCCGCCTGCGCCCGACACGCTCCGCATCGCGGTCATCTCCGATATCAACGGCAGTTACGGCACGGTCGGCTATTCGCCGCAGGTCCATGCGGCGGTCAGCGATATCGTGTCACGCGGCTATGATCTCGTCGTAAGTCCCGGCGATCTTGTCGCCGGACAGCGCCAGGGGCTCGATTATGACGCGATGTGGCGCGCGTTTCACTACGAGATCGGGGATGTCTTTTTTGACAACAACCTCGAATTCATCTTCGCTCCCGGCAATCACGACGCGTCCGCCTATGCCGGTCATGAAACGGAACGGCAGGCTTATGCCCGGGCATTCGAGAACAGACGGCCTAAAGCGCCGTTGCTCGTCGGAAGCCATTTCCCCTTTTATTACGGTGTCGTGATCCGTGATATCCGCGTGATCGCGCTCGATATCACGCGTCCGCTTCGCGATGATGACCCGCAGCTCGACTGGCTTTCGGAAGTACTCGCCGCGCCTGACAAGCCGCGCCTCACGCTTGTGCTCGGCCATTTCCCGTTGTCGCCGGTGCATTTCACGCATTTCTGGGATATCGCAGGCTCGCGCCGGCTTCAGTCGATACTCGAATCGACGCCGGATCTGATCTATATTTCCGGGCATAATCATGTCTATTATCCGGGACATATCGGCGAAGTGCGGACGATCGCCGCGCCAAGCCTGGGGGCTGGCGCGCGCAGGCTGATGGGAGCGCCTGCCGTGTCCGGCTATGTGCAGATCGTCGTGCCGCCGCAGGCGCCTGCCCGTGTGACCGCGCTCGTTGCGCCCGATTTCAAGCGCATGGTGAACCGTGCCGCGCTGCCAGAGGTCGTGTTTTCAACGGAACGCGAGGATGTCGGCATGGCGCGTTACATCGTCGACCTGATCGATGACGAGGCGCATTGACGGGATGGGGCGCGCC
>JAFZFY010000008.1 GCA_017555665.1 Pseudomonadota bacterium
AAGGCGCGTCTTTTTTGTGCAAATAGCCGCGAAGGGGGAGGCTTCCCCCTGTGGGGGTAGCGGCGTATGCGCGTGAGCGCATAGCCGCGAAGGGGGAGGCTTCCCCCTGCCAAAAGGGAAAGATCAAAGCTCGTCTGCGCTGGGAACTTCGTCGGATGGCTTGTCGCCGTTCGGATTCATCCATTTGCGCGCGAGGAAGAGCGCGATCGGGGAGATCATGGCGATGCATGCGAAGATGAGCCACATGGTTTCTGGGTTTTGAAGCGCGCCCGGGTTCTTGGTGAGATCGGGAATAAAGCTTTCCATGAAGAAACCGACATAGAGGCCGACGATGAACTTGGTCATGAACCAAGGCAGGTTTGCAATGCCGACATAGGCGCCGATTTTTTCTTTTGGCGCAATCTGGGTGACGTGCTGCAGGAAGCGCGGCTGCCACATCGATTCACCGATCGATCCGATGAGGATGAACGTGAGGAATGTGGCCGGTGTCGTGCCGAAGCAGAGCAGGAATGTCGGGATGGCCATGACTGTCGTGCCGATGATCATCATCTTATAGACGGGCTGTTTAGCCGTGAGGGCGGCGATGACTGGCGCGGCAATGAAGACGATCAGCGGGTTGAGATTGCTGAATGTCTCGTAGTTGTCGGAAATCGTGGGGTATTGCGTGTAGCATCGCTCGAGGTAGCTTGGAATAAGGATATTCTGATAGGCGAAGAGCGTCTGTACGGGAATGAGGATGAAGATGAAGAAGTCGAATTTAATATCTGCCAGCGGATGTGCCTTGATGCGTTCGAGAAGCGAGGGTATGTGTTTGGAACCGTCATCGAGGTCTTTTTTCTCATCTTCTTTGGGATCGAGGAACGGCTTGGTCTTGGACCTGGCGAGGAATACGATATAGAGCAGGAGGACGATGCCCATGATGCCTGCGATGAAGATCATGGCGCCTGAGATGCCATTTGTGCCTGGGAGAAGGCCTTGCGCAATGACTTTTCCTGCGTCATCGGTCTGATCGCCAGCGGCCCTTCGGATGACTGGAAGCAGGAGGCCGATGAGGAATGCGCCGAGGTTCATGCCGGCGTAGAGCATGGCGTAGGATACGGCAGATGTCTTTTTGTCGGAATACATGCGCGTGAGCGAATAGATTGCCGGATTAAACACGCCGTAAGCGAGTGCCGCACAGAGCAGGGAGCCGCACACGACAACGAAAAAGATCGATCCAACGCCGGTACCTGTGGGGGCAAAGAGAAGTTCTGAACTTCCGAGCACGATTCGCGATGCGAGCAGGATGACAATTGTGATACCGAGCATTTTCTTGGGGCCGACTTTATCGGAGACGCCGCCCAGGAAGAGCTGCGAGAGCGTGATGAGCATCAGGAACCCGCTGACGACCCATGATGCATGCACGTCGGAGAGCTCGACATTTTTGGTCATGAAGAGCATGAGATATGTCAGGATGCCGAAATAGGCCATGCCTTCAAAGATGTTGATCAGGTTGATGCCGATGATTTCTTTGGGGGCATGTGCAAATGCCTTGAACGTATCGAGCGTTTCCTTAAAGCCGTTGGCAATGGCTTCGCCAAGAGACGCGCTTCCCTTGGGGGGCGTGTTCAGGTCGTCTGTTTGGTTTTCTCCAAACCCGTCATCTGGGTGACTGTTTTTTTCTTCAGATTCCACGGATATTTCCTTGATTGAGAGAGGGAGTGCTTGACTCCGGTTAAAAGATGGTTTCACGCGCCGTGCGTTCGGCTCCCATTTGGGGACGCTTGAGTGCGTTGAATGGATGATGTGCCCTGTTGGTCGGAATCGCGACATCCTCCGCAAAGGGCAGGTCTTAGGGCGCGTTGAGCGACCTCATCCGCCGCAGTCGCGGTACTCTCCATTGGGGGAAGGCAGGGCAAATAAAAAGCCTCGGGGGAGACCCGAGGCTTATTTATCATATAAAATTCACAATTTGGGCATAAGTTGAGCCGGATTGCAAATTTTATTCATAAACGCTTGCCCATGAATAGACATTGACTTTCGGCTCGATGGCTTCGAGGTTGAGCGCGACGGCGGCGACTTCGCTGAGCGCGTTGTCTTTGAGTTTGCCATCTGCGCCACGTTTTGTCGAAGTGGTGGAGAAATCATCGTTGGTTTCAATGCCAGACTGGGCGATGAGCTGCGGGGCGAGGACTGAGTTTTTGGTTTTGCCGGTGCAGTACATCTGGTTTGTGATTTCAAGACCATAGATCTTGGTACCGGATCTGAACTGGATAAAGGGTGAATTCGAGAAAGGATCTGTCGTGACCCCGTTAGCCTGGAGTTTGTTCGAGCCGAGAACACCGTGTTTCTGCATATTCGACGCAGTCGAGTCGATGCGCCAGATGGCGGCACCGCCTGTCGGGCACTGTGTTTTGCTGTCGGCATCTGCGATGAAGCTTGGGAAATAGGATGTGTAGTTGTGAATGATCGGTGCCCCTGTCAGCTTTTGTCTTGGCGGCAAGGCAACGCTGCTCCCATTGTAGGCCATCGTGTTTTTGTAGACGTTCATGGTGCCGGAGCGGGAGGTCATCGATTCGGGGGCGTTGAGGACGATCAGCGAGGGGTTGAACTGATAAGCGGAGGCATTCAGGTTGAGCGTGTAAGTTCCTTCTGTGTTGGGCACATCGATGAAGGATGCGAAGTAGTGCCGATCGGTATTCATGACGTTGAAGTTGTCATTTGTACCGGTGCCAAAGGCGAGCTGAATGATCGGTTTTGCGCCTGTTTCGGAGAAGAGCGCGACTGCCGGGGCAAACGTGATTTTTGAGAAGTCATAGCCTGCGGTTTTATCCGTGTATGGTCTTCCGAAGAATTCGTCTCTCGGATCGAAGGCGGCGATCTCAATCTTCATGCCGTTTGTGGTATATGTGTCGACAGATCCCCAGTTATTGGTATTGGAATCGTTGACCATGAGGCGGTAGAGCTTGCCCTTGTCGTCGCCGACATAGATATTCTGGGCAACCGAGTTGAAGTTATTGGGATAAACAGCAGGCGTACCGGTGATTCGGTTGTCAAAGTAGAATGCCTTGACAAGGAGGTCGCTGGGCGTTTTGGGGAAGAGTCTGACGATATAGAGGA
>JAFZFY010000009.1 GCA_017555665.1 Pseudomonadota bacterium
ACCGTAGACAAATAATTTTGTTGGGTGCTTCTTTCGAACAAGTTCATGCAATCCATTCACTAACGAGTGCTTACATACTCTATTCTTCATACACCCTTGCGTTGTAATACATAGAATGCTATTACACGGAATGCCATCGAAAGCCCATGTGTATGTATTTATATATCCCCAACCAACATTAATTACACAGGGAATTCCTATTTTTTGAAATAGGTATGCCAATAATCGGTTTTTTCTGCAATTTTCAATTGCTTCCACTTCATTCATTGGCACCAACATACTAAAGTCAGGCGTTATCCCACCTTCAAATCGTTTAAGAATAGGAATATATTTCTCAGGATTATTCCAAATTCTATTAAAACGATAATCATCCACATAAAAATGGAACCACTTGTCTTCTGGATACCTTTCTGTCATTACAGCATTAAATGGTACCAAATTCCGTGGCAGTGCATCCGATACCTGATCAAGTTTAACAAAGCCATGCCCGCCTTCTTTTGGGGCATCAACAAATAGTTTCGAAAAAGACGTCAAGATTGACATAACCTCTCCTCCAAATTAATTATTGAAATTTGGAGGATATTAGCCAAGTTTGCCCTACGAGGACTAATATCCTCCGCCATTATATACTATCGTTGTCTCGCTACATACATCCCTCCTTATTAATTGGAACACTCCACGCATTGAAATCCTCAAAGGGACTCACCTTCGGTTTTCCCAAGTTTACCCAGCGCCTATAAGATTTCAAGCGTATCTCCGCGCAGGTATATCCAATACCAAATGTATTGCAAAGATCCCAAGGTTCCTTATGTGCTACAAAATCAATGGCCCAGTTCGGCGCAGCAACTACATCAGCAAAATAATGTGCTTCACGCTCTTGGCGTGTACAAAACGCTTCATACTCTTCTTTAGCTTGCCCAACCAATTCCTCCTCTCCAGTAATATCCAAATCAAGCCTCGCACAGAGATCATCAAAAAATAATTCCCGCTTTACGGCATGCTCACGCGCCAAATGCCCCAACTCATGGAGCACACTAAAAAGAATACACTCTCTGGGCACATCATCATTATATATAACAAACATTTCACAACCACACATAAATGAAAAACCAGTATCTGACTTCTTCAAGCATTGCGTTCTAAATGACTCCTCCCCATCCGAATAGGCTCGGAACTTAATCGTCTTAATGGACGCCATCAACTCGTATATATCTAGTGGATACGACTTCACATACTTCGCTATCACCCAATTTGCGATATTTGTGATCTCATCATATTCGTACGAATACAGCTGCGTTCTCATTTGTCTTTGTCTCCCTCCATCATCATTCGAATAAGCTCCATTTTATCATCCAAAGACATATTCTTGGCATTTCGAGAAATCAGTGACTTAATGTTCACCATATCACAATTGACAGCTTGAAGGGATTCATCCGATGCTGATCTGAGCAGATAGTCCGGCGTCGTCTGAAGTATTCGAGCAATCTTGCCAACCACATTCACGCTTGGCGTCCGCTCTCCACTCAGATATCGAGAAACCGTCGCTTCTGCTACACCGAGCGCCTCAGCAAATGCTTTCTGAGACATGCCTACTTGTTTCATTCTTTCCGACAATCTCTCTGAAAATGATGTGCTCATATCCACTCCCATAACAATCGTGGCACACAGTTGCCACACACAGGATACAATAGATACCACTTACCATATTGTCAAGAGAGATTCGTCGTTTTTTTAATACAACCATCCCTTTATGCAAATTCCGCCTTTCGACACATTACCATTTCGGTATTCTCAGGCATCCATCCTAATCACATACGCTTCGCTCCCCCCTCTTCGCGCTCAAAACGCTCGATGATGCAGTCATGCGCTTTCTTTTTGCTATAGCTGATGCCCACCAATATCACTTCGCCATAAAAATCATTCAACCGCCCCGGATAGTTATTGTTGTGTATCTGGTCAATCGCCGCCTTTACATCTGTTTTAAATTTTAGCTCTATAACAATCGCGGGCTTTTGTATGCGCTTTTGGGGCAACAGCACGATATCGGCAAAGCCTTTCCCCGTCGGAAATTCACGGATGATATGATATTGATTTTCCGCAAAAAAGCATAACACAGATATCACACAAGACAACGCATTTTCGTTATTATAAGCCAAAACGGATGTCATATTCTGGTGCGTTTCTTCGACCATCCGCGCAACCGTCTCACTGTCTTCGGCAAAGATGGCCTCTATAAATCGTCTGGATCGCTGATAGGGCTTGATGGCATCCGGCCATGCGCATTCCTTGAGCGCCGCGCGAAACGCCATGCGCACTTCCTCGTTGGGAATAAACACCTGTGCCGCTTCTTCATCATAAGCCAGATAACCGATATGTGTCAGAAGCGTAAAACAATCGTCTTTATTCTTCGGAACCGTAAAAGAATTATCATACGTTGAGGTATCGACATCAACGCGACCACCACCGATCAAGCACATCACGTCATCATACACGCCATCCAAGTCGGCATTGATATAATCGAGCAATGATTCAAACGAATCCGTCCTTGTCCAATAGCTGCCAAAAGACCGATAAGCCATCGCCTGCGCAAGCGAACACGGATTGTACACATGATGTTCATGCGGCAGCATATAGCCATCGTACCATTCGGCCGCTTCTGCACGATTCATTTCAAACTTCTCGCACAATACATCGACTTCTGCAGGCAAAAAACCGACATAAGGCTCAAGCACCAACGGCCGGATCATCGTATATTCGCGGAACTGATTTAATGAGGACTGCGTCTTATACTTCTTGACCGGCAAGATCCCTGTCATATAAGCAAGCGCAATCACATCATCCATCACTTTCTGCTTAAACAGATCGCGCAAAAAGTGAATCCACACTTTCTGCAATGCCTTATCTTCGGGATACTGCCTAAACACTGCATCCCATTCATCAATGACAAAAATGAAGCGCGCACCGGTTTTTTCATGGATGGTTGCCAACGCATCGGCCAGCGTGCATTCCTTGAGCCCCGCAATATCTGGCCACTTCTCGCATAACTCGGAAACCACAGCTGCCGAAAGCCGTTCCATAAGCGTTTTCGGATTTTGCCCAAGTTGAAGAAACGTGAGCACATCAAGCCCAATCACGTCAAACTTGTTGATATACGTCTCATACAGCGAATCTTTCGCAATCGCATAGGGCGCAAACAGGTCATGCGAATCGCACGAATTGTCGTAATAAGCCTCGATTGTGCGCGCCGCCACCGTCTTGCCAAACCGACGCGCACGGCTCACGCATACAAAGCGCGCATCCGTGTCGATCCACTCATTCAGATGCCCGATGATCCCCGTTTTGTCGACATAGACCTTCGCACCGATAATCTTCTGAAACCCTTTATTTCCTGGATTGAGAAACCTGCCCATCTCGCCCTCCGCCTGAAAACCGGGGATCTGCCCCTCTCATTTCAAACATAACTCGCCATACCCCAAATGGCGAGTTTTTTGTGAGACGCAGACTAGCCTCTCCGAACACCACGTTTTCTTCTTCTAATCACAGATACAATCACAATAACAACCGGAATACCACTTAAAATTAGAAATATGATGCCTGCCCAAAACTGTCCATTCCCAGCATCATCCATTTGAAGACGTATGTTATAATGATTCCATGTTGAAACGATCAAAAACGAGGATGGCGCTTTTTTCATCTGGAGCGTCCCATGCCATGCATATACAGTTCCCAGCACTGTAATCGGATCTTCAACCGACATATATGTTTCTTCATGCCGATTGGAAATCAAATGAATATCCGGAATTTTCTCGTTCTCCAAGCCATCGCTGACTTCTTTTACATTTGTTTGCGCTCCAAAAAATGTTGCGCCATCTGGATCGACATTTATCACCCCTGTCCCATCATCTAAATCAAATGCTCTGGTTCTCTCTTCTGTAGGTTTTCTATGTTCTTTTTTCACCCATTCCCTGAGTTTCGTATCTTCATCTTTTTCATATTCCTCATAACTTTCTATCAATTCATAAGAATATCGAATACATGGCGTCCTACTAAATGGCGTTTTCAATGTTGTTGTGGCAGTTCCTTTGATTTCATAATTACCCACCACGACAGGATCTGATGATGATTTCACAGATGGGTCAAGCGCATTATAATCTTGTTGAATTTTATCAATCGTCACCACACGGATGTTGTCAATAAATGCACATTGTGACTCACTCCTCGTAGATACGAATACTAATAATATCCCCATAGCAAGCAAACCCAAAAATACAAAAACAAGACAACCTATATTTCCATTAGAATTATTTTCTGCCATAATATTTCCTCTTTCCGTATCAACCAAGCCATAGGCATTTTGCTGCAAAAACGCACACCTATATAATATTTACGCTTACAGAACGCTCGCTGTCAAGTTCAATATAGGTGCACACAAGCCGCGCCGTATCTGCATAAGCAGATAGGCGCGGCCTATCGCGCGGCGTATGCGCAGCATAGCCGCGCCACAATATAAATGCGCGCATCACGCTCCCAATTTCTAATTACTAATCACTCATTTCTAATTAATTATATTGCGCCTGAATGAGGTGATCGCCGGATGTCACGGGCAGCAAAAGGAGCAGCCCGTCAGCAGTCGTCCTGAGCACATTGATATCAACGGCCTGGCGGTCGAGCCACAAATCGTGGAGCGCGCCGTGTATTGTGCGGCGAGGGAGCGCCACTGTGTACATGAAATTGGCCTTGGGAAGCTCTGCCTTCACATCAAGCACCTTTGTCTGCGGATGGAAGGCGTGTGTGAAGCGCGCCTGCTTGCGCAGCGTGTAGTGATGCATGAAAGATTTGGCTGTCGCGATCCAGATCTGCTGTTCTTTGGCGGCGCGTATCAGGTTGAGCCAGATCTCAGGCACGAGATAAGTCGGATGCGTCAACATCGTGTCGGCATTCATCTGAACGACGACAGGCTGATGATAGGTCTGTTCGGCCTCCGAGAGAAGCTCGTCGGCAATTTTGGGCGGCAGCGTCTCGAACCCGGCCTCGTCGCTGAGCAAAGTCGGGAATTCGTAGGTCGGGAGCGGCAAGCCGTTACGCTCAATGGGCAGGAACGGGAAACCGGTGCCGAAGAGATAGCCGAACTGCCCCTCGACCGTCGGCGCGTATGTCAGATCAATCTGGCACTGCGCGGCCGCGAGCTTTCTGAAGCTGAGCGTGTAATCATACGACCAGGCGCAGCCCGCGAGCTTACACGTCGAAATCCCAGCCCCCAGGCGACGCATCACCGCGTTCTTCTGATCCTCCATGTTGCGCTCGACGGCAAACGGCGCGAAAAAGGACGGCCCATAGGCGGCATAAAGCTGCCCAGACGGCGGACGGATCAAGCTCACGCCCAGATCAAAACGCGCATTTTTAAGGGTCTCCAGCGATTTCTTCGTATGCTTGCCGGCAGTCAAAAGCCACGTGCTCTGGACATCCTGAGACTGCTCATATTCCGCCAGGCGAAAGACTTCATCGCCGAGGCTGCCTGTTTCGTGAACGAGGAGAAGCGCCGAACGGCGGCCATCCGCAAACGGCCATAAAAAGGGCATCGGCGAAGCATACTGGACGCTCATCAGGACATGAAGCTTGAGCAGATCGGCATACGGCACCTTGCTCGCGCGCAGCTTTTCATTCATGACGAGATCGACCGTATGCGGCGGCTCATCCATCTCGATCTCGAAGTTTTCCGCCGGCCTGCCCTGCTGCAGCGAAGTCAGCGCCTGTCCGAGATTAAAGGCGAGCGTGAACACATAGCCGGCCCCGAGCGGACGCCGGTAATGCGCGATCGCGCCGTCGAGTTCCAGAAGCAGCGCGTCGCCGGGAAGCGTCTCCGCGTCGAGCGTATCGATGCGAAGCACCTGCGTGTCGAGCGGGGTATTGAGCAACTGATCGCGCCAGATGCCCGCCAATGGCGAGTTTGGGGCATCGGTGAGATGCTTGATCGCGGCGCTTGTCTTGGCGTTGCGCTTGACGGCTGTCAGCCCCGCCCATTCGGGCGTAGGCATTTCGAGGATCAGCGTCGCGCCGCGCTGGACGCTCTGCGCGACCGCCTGTATCTGCCCCTCGGTCATCGATTCCGCCGTCTTCTGCGGTATGACGATCAGCTGGGCTGGCACAGGGCCGTTCACACTCGATGCCAGCGCGATCCCGAAGGGGCCGACATATTGCGAAAGCAGGTTGTACCAAGCAAACGAGAAATCCACATCCGAATAGGCGCGCGCATTCTCGTTGCGGTCGGGCAGGATGAGCAGAACCCCCGACTGTCCGAGCTGCTGCGGCATCATCGCGGTGCCCGCCGCATCGTCGCTCGAAAATCGGATCGGATAGTGGTGGAGGAGCGCGCCGAGGACGAACACGAGCAGAATGAGAAGTATGATGATATCTACTTTAAATCGTTTCATAGCTACTCATAGATCACGTCAATGGCGTTAAAGCCCTTTGTGAGCGGCACAAGCACGCGCTCATAGCCGAAAAGACTCACCGGGCGCGTCTGAAGCGAATCCGAGAGCACGCCGTCCTCGCGCACGCGCTGCGCCCCGCGCCGTGTATCCGAATAGTTCCAGGTGCCGAGCTTTTTAGGCACGGTCACGTACATGCCGGCTTCGGGCGCCAGCGTCTCGATGCGTATCACCTGCATCTTCTTGTTGTGCGCGTTCGTCATCTCGACCACACGCGTCTTGAGTTCCGACGAAAACCTGGCGCGGCTAAAGCGGAAATAGTTGAGGATGCTCGTGATCCAGTGGCGGTGTTCCGACGCGAGCCGGTACACAGACTGCCATGTCTCGAATGCCTCCGCTTTCGGATCACGCGCATAAGCCCCCGGCTCAAAGCCGACGCTGAGCACTTCGTGATGCGCCTTCTCGCTGGCTGTCAGGTACTGTTCAAGCACTTCGGCCTGCGATGCATCGGTCATTTCGGGAAAAAGCACAGGAAATTCAAGGATGTTGAACACCAGGCCATTCGTGTCGATCGGCATGAACGGGAACCCCGTAGCAAACCCGTATCCGGGGCTTTCCAATGACGAACGGTAGGAGGCATCCGCGCGGAATCCAGCCGAAGCAAGCATCCGAAATGCGTATGTATAATGCGCCTGCCATAAGCCATCACGGGACTGCGCGCTCAAAAGCGGTGTCTTTTCGGGCAGAAGCGCCTTGATGCCCTGCGCCTGTTCTTCCACATTGAGCAGCCGCCAAACCGGCGAAAACCTGAACACGCCGACAGGTTCTTTGGCGCGAGAACGCTCATCTGCCTGGATATCGAACAACAGGCCGAGCTCCGCATGGCTCTGGATCAGACCATCCAGACCGTCTTCCGTAAAGGCAAGCGGACATGTCGCAAACAGCGTCGATGTCGCCTTGAACGTCGCTTCATACTGAGGCATCCAGAGGGCGGCATCGCCGATCCCTTCCTCGCGATGCGAGACGATCAGTGCGCCATCCATGCCGTCGAAGAACGGCCAGAAATTGACGACCGGCATGTGTTCGTTCAGCACGCCGTAAATCAGGAAGCGTTCAAGGATATCGGCGAGCGGCAGCGCCGTCGACTCGCGCAACGCGAGATCCATCGTCTCGATCGCGGATGTCCCGGCCACATTACGGATCCTGAAATCATCGAGCGGACGGCCCTGCTGCAGCGATGTCAGCAACATGCCGTAATTGAAATCGACCGTGATCACGGTGCCGAGCGCATACGATTTGGAATAGACCACGGGCACGCCGTCGATCGTCATCCAGGTCGTCGAATCGTCGAGCGGCCCCGCCGAACCCGCGATCTGCGTCATATTGCTCAGGTTCAGCCCCGCAAGCGCCTCCATATACTCGGAACCAAGCCCCGCAAGATACGTGATATTCTGAGCCTGCCGGATGCCGCCATGCCCGTCCGCGCTGGCAAGCGCGCGCAACTCGCCTTTGGGCATCTCCATCACGACCGTGCCGCCGCGCTCCAGAAAACTACGGATCTTCGGAAGCCATGTGCCATGCCCGGATGCCGAACGCGTCAGGATCACGAAGCGATACCTGGACAGATCCACATCCAGAAACTGCGGCGCATCCAGCAGCGAAACTGGCCCGATCTCCTGCTGAAGCGTATTGAGCCACGCAAGCGAAAACGATGTCTCCGCGTACTGCTCCGGCTGCGATTCAAATGCGCCGTAATCCACGACAAGCAGAAAATCGCTCGTCGTATCCAGGATCACCGAAGACCCTGTCGTCTGATGCGAATCCGTCCGCCAGATCCACGGATGAAAGCAAAAATAGGCAAGGATCGATATCACACAGACGCTTCCCCACAGGAAGAAGCGGATCCGGCGATCGCGTATCATCTGTGAGCGACGCGACACCACAAACCCCTAAATCGTAATACGCCCACGCCCACAGGAAGAACGGATCTTCGCCTGTATCTTGAGCTTGTCACCTTGCGACAGATTCTGATTCCCCAGCAAAGAGCGATAGATCACACATGCGCGTTCCTTCTGGCCAGACCGTTCAAACCGCCCGGCTTCGGCAAGCCGTTCGGTCAGCGAACTGCCGCCCGAAGACTTGGATGAAGAAGCCCCGGATGGACGCGGTTTTATTGGACGTTCAGCCTTTTCGCGCTCGGCTTTGGCACGCCGTTCGGCTTTTTCGCGTTCGGCTTTTTCGCGTTCGGCCTGCTCGCGTTCAGCCTGCTCGCGATCGGCTTTTTCCCGCTCGATCCTTTCGCGTTCAGCCTGTTCAAGCTCCGCAGCCAAGCCCTCGTCATCATCCTCGTCGATATGCTCACGGCGATCGAACCCCACCCCGAAAGCGCAACCTGCCACGATACCGCATTCCAGGAGTTCCTGAGCCCTGTTGCTCGCAATAAAGACCTCTGCCGGCGTCTCGACATGCACAGGCGGCGGCACCGCTTCATGCACGCATGATTCCCCCCCCTCGCACTGCTCGACTTCCGAGCTGATCAATTCATGATCTTCCTGCGCAGAGCGCGAAATGATGAACGCGATGATGATCCCGACCACCGAAACGCCCATCGCGATGCTCACGGCAATCAGCATCAGGCGCTTGTTTTTAGCGCGGAGCTGATGCGCAAAATACATCCCGCCGTCGTCCTCGTCCTCTTCCAGCTGGTTTTGGGGCGTTATGACCGTCTCCACATGCCGTCTGGCACTGGCAACGGGCTTGACCGCAGATTCAACGATGGCATGCGGCGGCATGATGGCAGCCGGCAACGCGGGCTCGATCACGCTCGTCTTCCCCGAGACATCATCATCCATCGCCGAAATATCGAGCTGCGTGCAGGCATTGTCGTCGTCATCCTCGGCATACGCCTCGATCCCGCAACGCGTTTCACCCTCGAGATCATCCAGGTCATCCACAGACCCGACCACGATCTTAGGACGCACTTTCGGATCGACATCCGGCATATTTCTATAGGCATCTTCGAGCGCATGAACCATCTCGACCGCCGACTGATATCGGTCTTCGGGTTCTTTCGAAAGCGCTTTCATGCAGATCTTTTCAAGCGTCGGATCCACATAGGTGTCGATGCGAGCCTTGCTCGGCGGCTGCGGGTTTGTCGTCAAAATCGCCGTCGCCATATCGACCATGCTCTGCCCCTGGAACGGCAGCCGGCAGGTCAGCATGAAGTACATCACGCAGCCCAAGCTGAACAGATCCGATATCGGCGTCACCGTCCGTCCCAGCACCTGTTCCGGGCTCATAAAGGCAGGCGTGCCGCACACAGCGCCTTCTTTTGTCAGGCCTTCGCCCTCGACATCCGCGATCTTCGCGATGCCGAAATCGAGCACCTTGACAATCTCATCCCCTGTATCGTCATGCGTCACGACGATATTGGCAGGCTTCAGGTCACGGTGGATGATGTTGGCGGCATGCGCGGAACTCAGCGCACGCGCCGTCTGCAGCGCGATGCTGCACACGCGCTTCTGCGGCAGCGGAAACGCCTTCGGCACGAGCACCGAAAGCTCGTCGCCGTTCAGACATTCCATCGCGATATACGGCGCATTCAGGAACGTCTTGCCATAGTGCAAGATCCGGATCACGTTCGGGTGATTCAGGCTGCTCGCCGCCTGCGCTTCGCGCTGAAAACGCGCCAGAACCACGCGATCCTGCAGGAAATCGTGGCGCAGCACTTTTAGCGCCACATGGCAGTCAAGCGCGAGATGACGCGCCTTGTACACGATCCCCATGCTGCCCGTGCCCAGAATGCTCTCCACCACAAACGTGTTGTCGATCACCTGGCCGAGATAAGGATCCGATGTATCCTGCCCCTGCGAGTCCACAAAGATGCGCGACCCGCACGACGAACAGTAACTCGCCTGCGGCATCACGACGTTCCCGCATTTGGGACACTTTCTTTCTGAACTGTTTTTCATGAATGCGTCTGATCCGGTTAAAAGACACCAACCCATAGCCTATTGTAAATCTATGCTATTTTTATGTCTTCTACAATATCTATCTTACGCAGCTTTCATCTGGGAGGACATTCAATTCATAAAATAACTGGCCGCCTGCCGACTCATAAAACCGTCCCGTCCGTCCGTAACAGACCTCGCGGCTCCCCTCCCCCACATCCGGGATCTCACGGTCAACCTTGATATGGCGAAATGCCCCAAAAATCTCGGCCTCATACTCGAGCGCCGGGTCACACGCGCATGGGTTACGCCGTGTCCTGAACATATACGGCCCCTGCATCACACGGCCATAACTCGCCTCCACGCTCTGCCGCACGCGCACAGACACACGGCTCACCGGGTCATTCGACGCGCAGCCGAATGACAAAGCCCCCACCGCCAGCGGCAGACAAAGGCAAGCCCAGACCGTCCCATGTTTTGTCATTTTTTGTTCGTTCCGCCGGCTATTGCTGCGCAATACGCCGGCGCGG
>JAFZFY010000098.1 GCA_017555665.1 Pseudomonadota bacterium
GACACGTCTCTGGCGCGGCGTATCGCAGATAGCCGCGCCAACGAGAAGAACAAAAAAACGGACGCCGAAGCGCCCGTCGTAAAAGCGGCGGCTCAGGGATCAGCCTTCGAGTTTTTCCATGAGTTCGTCGGAGATATCGGCGTTTGTGTAGACGTTCTGGACATCATCGTCATCCTCAAGGATTCCGCAGAGCTTGAGGACGGAAGCGGCGGCTTTTTCGTCAACGGAGACGAGCGTGGTCGCGACGCGGGTGATTTCCATCGTGTCGATCTTGTAACCGGCCTCTTCGAGTTTTTTGGAGACGGCAGCGACTTCATTGGGCGCGGTGACGATCGTGCCATCTTCGTTGACATCTTCGGCGCCGGCATCGAGCGCGGCCATCATGATCTCGTCGGGATCGAGGTTGTCGCCATCGAGCGTGATCTGCCCGACCGTCTTGAACTGCCATGCGCAGGAACCAGCTTCGCTCATCTGACCGCCATTTTTGGAGAGCATAGAGCGGACGTTTGCGACGGTACGATTTTTGTTGTCGGTAAGCGTCTCGATGAGGATGGCGACGCCGCCGGCGCCGCGCCCTTCATACACGATCTGGTCATAATGAACGGTCTCGCCTTCGCCCGAGCCGCGCTTGATGGCGCGTTCGATGTTGTCTTTGGGCATATTGCAGGCTTTGGCCTTCTGGATCGCGAGACGCAGCGAGGAGTTGAATTCGGGGTCAGTACCGGACTGAGCGGCAACGATGAGCTCGCGGACGACCTTTGTCCATGACTGGGAACGCGCGGCGTCTGTTTTAGCTTTTTTGTGCTTGATAGTACTCCATTTATTATGACCTGACATAGAACCTCACATAAGGGACGACAAAAAACAAGAGCCGGTATCGGCCGACATCAAAGCATGCCGAGGACTGTCCCGTAGCCCTCAATTCACATAGCGTTCTTTTTTTACACCCTATAAAGCAGATGCTTCAAGATTTTTTTGAAGCGAGCAAACGATGGCGTGCGGGGAGCGGTCTGTCGAGGAGGCGTGCTGCGCGCGCGGGCATCTCATATGTCTACTGCGGACAGTCGATGGCGCATGCGGAGGCGTGCTGCGCGCGCGGGCATCTCCAATCCGAGGACTTAATAAGCCCGGCGTGCCGTGATGGGCCGTGCGCGTGCGGGCATCGCTATTACGGCGCGGATTATTATGGGTTTTTATAAGTGATGGGCCGTGCGCGTGCGGGCATCGCGCACAAACGTGGAATAATGATTGACGTAAAAACCCAGTCGCAATATGATATCACGGCCTTAGTTGGGCATTTTCACCGTCATTAACGGAGTATGGAATATGAAGAATCGCGGGATTCAGCGTTATATCGGACTTGGTATCATCGCAGCTGCTTGGGTAATGATGACCGGATGTGGGCAGATAGATGTGGGAACAGACGAAGGGCTTCATGAGGCGCTTCAGAGCGGAGAAAAGCTCGACAAAGCCATTCCGAAGATCCAGGGCATGATGACAAACCAAGAGCATCTCAAAGAGTTCGTGCCTGACCTTGTGGCGCTTTACAAACGTGGTTCGAGTTTTGACCGCGAAGTGATCGAGGCGCTTTCGAGCACATCCGACCCGCGTGCCGACGAAGCCTTCGAGCACTGCCTGAACACCGAGGGCAACAGCAAGGACGACAAGCAGCTGATGCGCGCCGCGATCGGCATCAAGAACACGGGGAATGCCGGTCTCCAGAAAAAGCTCATTTCAATATACGGCAAGCAGATCAACCCGGAAGTCCAGCGCGTCATTCTCGAAACGGGCCTTGCCATCAAGAATAAAGAGATCACGAATCTGGCCACGAACGTGCTGACCGAGAACATCGAGGATACGCCGTTCAACCTGCTCCGCACGAGCTGCGATGTCCTTGCGTATCAGAAGGACAACTCGACCGTCGACACGCTGATGCGCGTCGTGTACCACCAAGATTATGTCGGCCGCACGCTGACGACGAACTGCACGCGCGCCCTGCTCTCGCTCGACCGCGATGTCGTCGCCCCAGTGCTTCTGACCGCCTATAAGCTCGAGAATCCCGCCCTGATGGATTACGTGGCGAAACATCCGGACACCCTGACCCCGGAATCGATCCGCAACAACACGGCAAACGCCCTCGCGCTCTACAGATATGAAGAAGCAGTGCCCGCAATGCTCGACTATCTGGGCAACACGAAGACGATCGCAGTGCCCGGCACGCTCGCGATCCGTCCGCCTTCGGATCCCGCATGGCAGATGTGGGCAAGCCTTGTCGGTGTCGCCTCGCAGTCCACGCTCTTCGCGCTCAACGATATCGGCGTGCGCAATTATAAAGACCGCGCCAAGCCCATGCTCACCGATATCTTCCACTGGACCATCCCATATCAGGAAAAATTCAAGAACGCGATCGACCTGACCGGCACCACAAACATCGAAGTCTCCATGCGCGTCAACGCGTTCCGCACGCTGCGCGAAAACGACCTCATCACGCGTGACGATGTCATCGAGATGATCAAGACACTCAAGGGTGAGGAGTTCCAGGACGAGCGCAAATTCCGCCCATGGGCACGCGCCTCCATCGGCACCGACATGGTCACTTACAGCGCCATCACCGCGCGCAAAGGCGATCTCGACACCATCTGGGCTGAATTCAACAAGCTCAGGGATGAAGAATTCAAAGTCCCCGTCCCCGATGATCCCGATGCCCCCAAAGTCCCCCACTACAACGACTCCGTTTCGAACCGTATCGACGACACGAAACCCGCTTTCCAGCTCGCCGAAGAGTGCGACACGTCCGCCGAGTGCTATGCCAACGCACTCAAGGATAAAGCCATCAACAACTATTCGCGACTCAAAGCCATCTATGAGATCGGCCTCTCTGGCGAAGAGAGCTGCGGCCAGGTCGAGATGAAGGTCAAAGAAAAAGTCGAAGCCCCCGCGCCAGCTGAAGGCGAGGGAAATGCCAAGCATGCCGAACCTCAGACCATCGAAAAGACGGTCAAGAAGGATGTCACCTGCTTCGAACTCATCTGCCTCGAATACAAGAATCTCGATGTCGTCGGTCAGCTTTACGGCACCAAGGCGCTTGTCCAGCTCGGCTCCAAGAAAGATGTCGAACGCATCAAGGCACTCAACAAAGAGCTTTCTCGCAGCATGAACCAGATCCAGTACCAGACGGCCAAAACACAGCTCGAAGGGCTCGTGACAACGCTCGAAAACAAGAACTAATATCCCGAAAGCCATCGGCACGTTGGCGCATTGAGGCCAGACATGTTAAACATGTCTGGCTTTTTTTATTGCCCATATTCTGCGACTGTGGATATATCTTTTGAACTCGCCTCCCCCGCCCTTTCGGGCATGCACGCGCCGCCAGGGCGTGCGGATTCGGAGGAGCCTGCATCTCGCATATCCCCGCCAGCAAGAAGAAGGTGTTGTGATCTGGCTCCGTATGGATGGCGGCGTTTTCATCGATTGCCAGCCCTGAACGCGTCCAGTCACGGCAGCGCCATGCAGCGTCATTCCCGCATCCATACAGCCTGAGCGCGTCATCATGCAATCAGGACACGGCCAGGATCGGGCGCGTGACAGTGCCGGCGCCGATCCCCCATTCAGAACAAATCCGGGCCCAGCAATCAGGAGTTTTCATGCAATCCCCCTCCGTACCTCTGATGCCTTTCAATCCCATGACCACCCATCTCGCGCTAGAGCTCGAATGGCTCCGGGCACTTCTGGAAGTACGCATCCGGGAAATGCAGGCCGTCGGCCTTCTTCCCGGCACAGATGACCCCAGACCGGGCACCGTGATCTACCCCCAGGAAGTCGAGGCGCGCCTCCAGGCCGATGTGATGCAGCCCAGAGATCCCACGCCCGCCGAGGTCGAAGCCAAAGCACGGCTCGCGGCTGTGGAGCGCAAGCGGCAACATTTTTACGAGTCCAGCCGGACATTCGATGCCACGACCCCTCTGGCCTTCCTCAAGCAACAGTACCGCCTCAACGACGCGCAGTACCTGCTGCTCCTGCTCGTCGTCGCGCCAGCCTTCGATCCGTCATTTTCGCGCCTTTATGCGTTCATCCACAACCATTTTGAACGCGATTACCCGACGCTGTCCCTGTATATCGAGATATTCTCGAAACCGAATGCCAACATCGCCTATCTCGACCGCCTGATCGCGCCGGGGAGCATCCTGATCTCCGAGGGGCTGATCGACCTGAGGACGGCATCCAGCATCCTGCCGCCCAACGCCCAGCCGCTTTGCCTGCCCATGCGGATCCAGTCATTTATCGGCGGCATCGACATGATCGACAGCAGCCTTGCGCCATACAGCGAGCTTCGCACCAGATCCTCGCTCACCACGCCGACGATGCTGACCGAAAAGCAGCATGCGGAATGGTACGGCCGCATCGAGAAGATCCGCGCCATACACAAGGCCGGGCGCGCGCTTCCGCTCTGCTATATCACGGGGCCGGCTGGCGCCGGCAAACGCCGTTTTGCCCAGGAAGTCGCAGCCCTGCTCAACCGCGACCTGCTATGCGTGGATATCAAGGCCATTCAAGCGACATTCGAGAGTTTTGCCTACGGTGTCGGCGTCGCAAGCCGCGAAGCCATGCTTCACAATGCGGTTCTCTGCCTGTATGGCTGGGAAAACCTGATCCTGCCGACGACAGCGGAGGATGCCAATTTCCATGCCCAGATCAGCGCCCTGCACCTCAATGTCTGCCGTGTCCTCGACGGCATTCTCGCCTATCACCCGCAGACGATCATCGTCACCTGCCAGAACAGCGTCTCCTTTGCCCCGGTGCTTGAGACGCGCAATATCGAAGCGTTCCGCCTCACGATGCCCGATCACCACACGAGCCTCAAGCTCTGGGAATGCGCCCTTCCAGAAGACAGGCGCGACGAGCAATGCGACATCCAGGCTTATTCGGAAAACTTCCACCTCACGCCTGGCCAGATCTCCGAGGCCGTCCGCGTCGCATCTTATGCCTCAGAACCAGACCCGGTCGTCCATTCGGATCACATCATCGCGGCGGTCAAACAGCAGATGCGGCACCGCCTGAGCGAGCACGCGACACTGCTTGAAAAGACATACAAATGGGAAGATCTGATCGTCACCAAGGATGTCGAAGTCCAGCTTCACGAGATCGTGTATCGCTACCAATATCGCGCAAAAGTCTTGTCAGACTGGGGACTTGGCGACAGATTTGGACACGATATCGGCCTTTCGGCACTGTTTGACGGCCCTCCCGGAACCGGCAAAAGCATGTGCGCCTCGCTGATCGCCAATGAAATCGGCATCGACATCTATCAGGTCGATCTCTCGCGCGTCATGTCGAAATATGTCGGCGAAACCGAAAAGAATCTCGCGCAGATATTCAACGAGGCAGAAAATGCGCAAGCGATGCTTCTGTTCGACGAAGCCGACTCCCTGTTCGGGCAGCGCACGAATGTGAAGAACTCAAATGACAAATACGCCAATCTGGAAGTCAACTATCTGCTGCAGCGCATCGAGCGTTTTCCCGGTGTCGCGATCCTGACCACCAACTTCCCAGCCGGCATTGATGAAGCCTTTGCACGCCGTCTCTCGCTGCGTGTGTCGTTTCCCAAGCCGTCCAAAGCCGAGCGCGCGCGCCTCTGGCAGTCGATGCTCCGATCGTCCAAGCTGCCCAAAGGCCGTATCGATTACCGTGAACTCGCGACCGAATTCGAGATCAGCGGCGGCTATATCAAGAATGCCATCCTTAGAGCCGCGTTTATCGCCGCGTCCACGAACGGCATCGTGGATCAGGACACGCTCTATCAGGCAGCTCGCATCGAGATGAAGAGCATGGGCATGCTCGTGTCACACAATGACGAGGATCCTGAATGACGAACGTCGCGTTTATCCGCGACATGCAGGCGTGGGTGTGGAAACGCTTCCCCTCACGCCAGCTGTCGGCCATAGATATCTATTACGCGCAGAAGTGGTCAGAAAGCGGCGTGCCGAGCCACATTTTTACCGATGCCTTTGAACACATGCTCCGGGAACGGAACTGCGAGTTTGAAGCCTCCGGAAAGCTCTCAACGCTTCGTTTTGAAGCAAGCCGGATCATCGCCGACTACCTGAAAATCCTGAATGCCCCCACCAATGTGCCGCCGGTCACGCTGGACGAGCCCTATGAAAAAGCCCTGGAACGGATCGCCCAGATCGGCCGTGACCATCCGAACCCGCTGCTTCTTGCAGAACTTCGGACATTTTACAGGACGCTTCTGGACACGAAGAGCGCCGCCCGAAAAGCCTATCCCGAATATCATGCCCGCATCGAGTCATACTATGCCTACAAGGCGCATGCGATCCTTGCCTGGGATCAAGGGCTCGAAGCGCTGCTCGCCCGGTGCGCCCAGCTCCTCTCAGAAGAAGAAACAGACCGCCTGAACACACTCACGCCGTCCGAAAAGATACATTGCATGCAGCTCAGTGCAGACGCGCAGGCGCACTATAAAAAACAAATATTCCAAAAAAAAATTGCGGAA
>JAFZFY010000099.1 GCA_017555665.1 Pseudomonadota bacterium
CAGCGCCTGCTGCGGCAGCGGCAGTCGTGGAACCAGCGGTGGAACCAGCGGCAGCGCCTGTTGAAGGGTCGTGAGCCACAGTCCGGGCGCAGCAGGCCCTTTGACTGACTCGGGGCAGTTCATCAAAGGGTGGGCAAGCCCTGAGAGCCGAGGCATTCATATCAGGCGCGCAGAAAAATGGTTTTGCGCGCCTTTTTAGATTTTCCGGGTGGCTAGGCCCTTTTCGTGTTTTGTAATTGCATGGGTGCGTCGCGTCTTCGTGCGGGGGCACTCTAAATTCATATAGAGGCCATAATGAGTATACCAGGGTATTCCGTAAAGAACCGCGTCACGATGACGATGCTGTTTATCTTCGTCATTTTGATGGGTGTTTTGTCGTTCAGCCGGCTTCAGCTTGATCTATATCCGGATATGGATATTCCGTATATCATCACGATGACGACTTACGTCGGGGCCAGCCCCGCCGATATCGAGACGCTGATCTCTCGCCCGATCGAAGAGACTGCCGTTTCGGTCACCGGTGTTAAGAACGTCATGTCGACTTCCAAGCAGAACGTGAGCATGGTCATGCTCGAGTTCGATTGGGGGTATGATATGAAGCAGGCCGAGATCGACACGCGAAACAAGCTCGACCTTGTGAAAGGGACGTTGCCAGATGCTGTCGATGCCGTCTATGTCATCGCTATGGATCCGTCGATGCAGCCGATCGTCATGTTCAACCTGACGGGCGATCTTCCGGCATCGGAGATTCGTCATATCGCAGACAAGCGCATCAAGCCCAGGCTTGAGCGCGTCGAGGGAATTTCGTCCGTCGATATCGGCGGTGGCGAGCTGCGGCAGATTCATGTCAGGCTGAACCCGCAGAAGCTCGAAGCGTATAACATCTCCGCGACGGCGGTTTACGGCGTGATCTCTGCAGAAAACTCGCAGTCTGTCGGCGGCTATATCGAGGCATCCGGACGAGACCTGAGCATCCAGACGGCAGGCAAATTCAAGACTGTCGAGGAGATCGGCGAGGCGTTGATCAGCGCGGGGGCAGACGAGAAGGGCAATATGATCCCGATCCGTCTGCGCGATGTCGCCGAGATCGAGGATTCGATCGAGGAGTCGAGGCGATTTACGGAGGCTAACGGCAAGACCTCGGTGCTTATGCTTGTCAGCAAGCAGTCAGGCGCGAATACGGTCGATGCGGCAAACGGCGTGCTTGAGGCGTTGCCCAAAATCATGAAGGATGAGCCGGAGCTCAGCTATAACCTGATCAACAACCAGGCTGAATTCATCCAGAAGTCGATTTCGAACCTCGAAGAGACATGTGTCCTTGCGGTCGTGATCGTATTCTTCGTGCTCTTGGCGTTCTTCCGCAGCATCACGACTTCGCTGATCGTGGCGACGGCCATCCCTGTTTCGCTGCTCGGCACGTTCGGGTTCATGTCTTTGATGGGCATGACGCTCAACGTCATCTCGCTTGCCGGCCTTTCGCTGGCAGTCGGTATGCTCGTCGATAACGCGATCGTGACGCTCGAGAATATCTTTAGGCATCACGAGGAAGGCGATACGGCATTTCAGTCGTGTGTCCGAGGCGCGCGTGAGATCATGATGGCCATCACGGCATCGACGTTGACGACAATCGCCGTGTTCCTGCCCATTCTGTTTGTGCCGGGTATCGCGGGCATGATGTTCCGCGATATGGCTTTGACAATCTGTGGTGCGCTGATCATTTCGCTGCTCGTGGCCGTGACATTTGTCCCGATGCTTGCGTACTATATGTTGAGCAGTCCGAGATTTGCGAAATCTGTAGAGAAGAATTCCAAGCAGGAAGTTGATGACCTGTCGCAGCTGGATGAGGCGGATGCCAAGTCCTTTATGAACCGTATGCGCAAGGGTTATGAAGGGTTCCTCCGTACAGCCATCGCGCACCGCTGGGGCGTGTTGATCTTTGTCGTGGCGCTGTTTGCGCTTTCATGTTGGGGATTTACGAAGATCCCGATGGAGTTCATGCCGAACTCGGATGACTCGTTCATGTCCGTGAAGATCCAGACCGAAATGGGTACGGATGCGCGCTCGACTTATGAAGTTGCCAAGGATGTTGCCAAGATCATCGAGAAAGTTGTTCCGGCAGAGGAGCGCAGGATGATCTCCATCGATTCGGGTGCATCCGATTCGGGGTTCAGTGCGCTGTTTTCAAGCGGTGTGAATGCCGCGACAATCCGTGTCAAGCTGGTCGATCCGAAGTTCCGCAGCCGCGGTGTAAACGAGATCATGGATAAGACGCGTGCGGCACTCAAGGATGTGCCGGGCCTGACTTATCAGGTCGCGGGTCGTGGCGGTCCTGGGGGCGGCAACGGCGGCGATGTCGATATCGAAGTCTATTTCGACGATATTCAGGTGACTCGAACGATCACAGACCGTATCAAGCGATATGCGCTCACGCGTCCGGATATTGCCGAGGTCAAGCTCTCTGTCGAAGAGCAGAAACCGCAGATCCAGATCGATTATGACCGCGAAAAGATGTCTGAGCTCGGACTCACGACGAGTACAGTTTCTTCCCTGGTGACGATCTTCTTCCGTGGCCTTGAGGCCAGCCAGTATCTCGAAGATGGCGATGAATATGATATCGTTGTTCGTTATGACCGCTCTTTCCGCAATGATATCCACGAAGTCGAGAATATGCCGATCCAGACGAAGTCTGGCGGTGTCGTGCCTCTGAGCACGGTCGCGCATGTCTATGAAAACCTCGCTCCGACGCAGATCGATCGCAAGAATCAGCAGCGCTATCAGAAGGTCAGCCTCACGCTTGCGAACAGCTATGTGGATGAGTTCGGCAAAGTTCAGAAGAAGAATCTCAAGAAAACGATTGATGAGATGGAAGCCTATCTCCATGAGCAGATGGAGCTCGACAAGAATAGCGAAGATCATCCGATCGAATGGTTCTACAGCATTTCTGGTACGGCTGAGAACTTCATGGATTCGTTCAAATACCTGATCTATGCACTTGCCATATCGATCATTCTCGTGTTCATGGTCATGGCTTCGCAGTTTGAGAGTTATCGCGAGCCGTTCATCGTGCTCTTCACGATTCCTTTAGCGATCATTGGCGTGGTTGGGATTTTTGCAATCACGGGGCGCACGCTTGATATCGCAGGCTTGATTGGGCTGATTATGCTGGCTGGTATCGTCGTCAATAACGGTATCGTGCTCGTCGATGCGGCGAACCAGAACCGTGACCGCGGCATGGATAAGGTCACGGCGATTGTCAACGCCGGTCGCACGCGTATGCGTCCGGTCTTGATGACGGCACTCACGACGATTCTCTCGATGATTCCGCTTGCCGCCCAGCTCGGCGAGGGTTCCGAAATCTGGTCGGGCATGGGCACGTCAGTGATCGGTGGTCTGACGCTCTCCACATTCTTTACGCTCTTCTTCGTGCCCGTGATGTACACCTTCCTTGCGGCGAAGAACCATGAGATGCAGGAATTTGAGATCGAAGATAATCGTTCTCTTGCGGAGATCCATCAGGAGGAGGCTAAAGCCAGAATGAAGGCTGAGGCCGAAGCTCAGGCTAAGCTTGAGGCTGATAGCAAAAAGCCAGCAGGAAATAGAGCATAAACTTTCAATGCAGCCCGACATGAAATATAAGGCAGATGTTTTGGCGTTTCATGCTCGGGTTGTTTATTGACTTTCGAGCTCAATGGAGTTCAAGATACATGAATATCAGTAGAAAAAAGATCCTGGTCAGTTCCCTGGTGATGGCGGCAAGTTTGATTGCAGGAACCGCATCAGCCCAGGAGGCAGTGCCGCCAGCGGGACAGGGCGAACTGACGTGGAAAGATATCAACGCGAATGATTCAAAGAATTTCTACGATCCATCCGTGATTGATCCGAGCGTCGGCGTTCGTACAGATAAGAACACTCAGGCAGCGCGCAATACCCTAGAAGCGACGCATGATGCGGATCTTCCCGAAAGACCGCCTCAGGCCCAGCAGGGGCTTCCCGGTGAGAACTTTTTGGCGGCACAGGTCGAGCAGATCTCCGAGCTCAGCGAGATCAAGCCTGGACCGGCGATGACGCTCAAGGAAGCGCTCCTGATGGCTGATGAGAAGAACATTGACCTCGCGAGCGCGCGTGTACAGCTGGCAACGGCCAAGGCGCAGCTCAAGCAGGCTTGGGCGATGCTGTTGCCCAATATCTCTGCTTCGCTCGCTTGGGCGCATCTCGGCACGCCAGTGGATGGCACGGCTTCGACGCGTTCAGCCATATCGAGTGTGGGTAGCACGTTTTCGAAGATTGGCGAGCAGATGGGAACGATGACGGATCCGACAGCCGCCTTGATGGCGGGACCGATCCAGCAGCTTGGCGATGGCATGGTCACGGCTTCCGAGCAGATCCCCAGCGCGCTCGTTCAGGATTCGCTCGCTTTTGGCGTGACGGTCGGGCTTTCGATCGTGAATGTTGCCGGATGGTTCCAGCTTCGCATGCTTGATGAAGTGACCGAGATTACGGCGCTTGGCATTGAGAATGGCCGTCAGCAACTCCTCGCCGGCGTGGCCCAGGCCTATATGGCTGCGCTTTTGTGCGGCGAAGTCGTCAAGGTTCAGCGCGTTCAGCTCAAGTCCGCGCTCGATCAGCTTTCACTTGCTCAGGGGCGTTATGATCGCGGTGCCGATGTAAAGCTTTCTGTCATTCAGGCGCAGTTTGCTGTCGAGAAACAACGTCAGGCTTTGATCGACGCCATCTGGTCGTATGAAACAGCCCGTGATGCGCTTGCAAACTTGCTCAACACGGATGGCCTGCCAGTGCCGCAACCCACGCATCTCAATGGGGTGGGTATCACGAGCGATGAGGAACTCGAAAACGAGGCTATTGCTGCGAACCGCACGCTCAAGATCAACCGTATGACTCAGGAAGTCAATCAGCTCAACCTCAATGCCGCAGTTGCCAGCTTCTTCCCGACGCTTTCTGGGTTCTGGAAATATGATTATACCTGGAGTGATGTGTGGATGAACGGCAAGGATGACTGGTCGGGATCCGGCTCGTGGACGATGGGCGTTTCGCTTTCCATTCCGCTGTTTGATTACTCCAAATTCGGCGTGCTCGATGAACGCAAGGCTTCGATATTATCGACGAACTTGGCAATCGAGTCGACCGAGCATTCGACGCGCACAGCTGTTCGCAAGGCTAAGCGCGAGTATTTCTCGGCGCTTTTCAGCGTCGATAACGCCAAACGTCAGGTCGAGCTTGCTCGCGAAGCACTCCAGCTCAATGAAGCTGCTTACCAGAACGGTGCTTCGACATTCATTGATGTCAGCAATGCGCGTAACAATGTCGCGTCGGCTTCAATCGCCTATATCACGTCCGGCATTCAGTCGGAGCTCTCGCTGATTTCTCTGATTTCAACGCTGGGGCGCGATATCATGGAGATTGTGTATTAAACACATTTCTTGGCCCCAAGGCTTAGGCTTTGGGGCTTTTTTTTAGGTGGAAGATGTGGATGAATATGAAGAGGAGTATCCGTGGTTTGATATGAACGCTATGTGAGCGGTGATTATTACTGATTTTATATATTTTGCGCGGGCTATCGGCGTTGCCGATACGCCCAGCGCATCGGCCTATCGCTGCGCGATACGACCGATTTAGTCCCGTGGGAGCTGTGCTTGCCCATGGCTAAGTGCCCCATCGGGGGCTAGTTCTTTCGGATTGCCCAATCAAAATACTGGGGAATTCGGTCTGCAAGGAACCAGGGGAGATCGATTAGATAATACGGCGTGCCAACGGGCGTTTGTGAGGGCTCGATCTTGATTGTACCGCCATAAAGACGGATGGCATATCGGTAGTTGGTTATGTCGATAAACGAATGGAGCGAACGCAATGTGCCCGTTTTGCCTGATTTAACTTCGATGGGGATGATTGTACCTTGGATGGTTTGTACAAAATCCAACTCTGCATTGGCATTGCCGGTTTCACGAACCCAGAACAGCGGTTTTTTGAGTTCGTATGAATTTGAGGCAAGCAACTCCTGAGCAACGATCTGCTCTGCAATCATGCCATTGAACATGCAGTCTAATGGCGTATCTGATAAATATATGCTTTGTATATCAGCTTTATAGTTGATCAGTCCGGTATCTAGAAATTGAAGTCGAGGACGACGTTTTAGATCTGGTTGAAGGGGGAATTGTGTCGCCGTTGTGGGGTATCGAAGATAGACGAGCATTGCGCGTTCGAGCATTCTAAGGGCATCGCCTGCTTCGCGTGATTTATAATTCGTATTGGCAAATTTTTCGAATGCGATACGTTTGCCGGTTTCAAGGGGGGCAGATTCAATAAATGTGCGCAGAACCTGTTCTTGGGAAATGTTTTTTGCATATTTCGCAACGTCATCGACATACGACATATATAAATTTCGATAAATGGGGGCGCAATCGACGATGCTGCGTTCTTTGATGTATTGGGAGACTGCTTCTGGCATTCCACCAACCATGGCATATTCTCGAAATAACTTGTATATTCTGGAAAGACACCAGTCGGGGAGTGGCATTTCGTCCAGAAGTTCTAAGATGGCGTCTTCCCCCATTGCTTTTAAAAACTCACGAAATGTCATTGGATACAGAAACAGATATTCGATTCTGCCAACTGGGAAGCTCACTTTATGAACATCCATCATGATTTCTAAGAGGGAGCCGGCGCTGATGACGTAGATATCTGGTAGATCCTCGTAAAAGTACCGAAGCATTGAAACGGCCTGAGGGGAGTTCTGTATCTCGTCCAGAAATAGCAGTATTTTGCCATTGGGGCGAATGCGCTTTTCAAGGCAAATTCTCTGAAAAATACCTTTGGGATCGAGAGTGGAATCGAATATTGCCTTATCCACAGGTCTTTCCAGATTGAGCATGAGGAATGTGTCAAAGGATTTGCCAAATTCCTTGATGACAGTCGTTTTCCCAACCTGACGGGCTCCTCGAATCACCAAGGGTTTATGCGACTGAGACTGTTTCCAGGTTTCAAGTGCTTTCTGAATTTGTCTGTAAAATGCCATTTTTCACGTGCCTCCATCTTCCCCCTCTCAAACTGAGTTTAGCACAGATTATAGGCAATTGTGAGGTAATTTTGTCACAGAACATAGGCAATTGCGGGTAACTTGTGTCACAGAACATAGGCAATTGCGGGTAACTTGTGTCACAGAACATAGGCAATTGCGGGTAACTTGTGTCACAGAACATAGGCAATTGCGGGTAACTTGATATGGCGTTGCCGATACGCCCAGCGCATCGGCCTATCGCTGCGCGATACGACCGATTTAACTTGTGGTTTGCGCTTTAGTGGTTTGCTATGTGCTTGCCCACGGCTAAATCAAGCCCCCTCGGGGCTTGGTATAGCCGAAAGGGAAAGCGTATGTTTAAGGATTAAGTTTTTCTATAAGGTTTTGAATTTGTTTTGAAGTGTGCTTGAAGCTATTAAAGTAACGATCAATCGAATCGATGATAAAATCAATTAGAATCCGTTCTTGTTCGTTCGTTAAATGTTGACCAATGTCTTGTTCGTTCGTTAAATGGTAAGCGCCTAATAAAGGTATGGTCTTGACAATAAAAAAGGTGGCATTTGCCACCTTTTTTATTGTCGTTAATCGAGTCTGAATTTGGCCTGCATTTCATCCGTCCACGGCAGAAGATCATCGAC
>JAFZFY010000100.1 GCA_017555665.1 Pseudomonadota bacterium
CTTCAGCGCATTTCGAGATGTTGAGGAGCACGCCTGTGGCGAACATGCACATGAGCAGGGAGGATCCTCCGAATGAGATGAAGGGGAGCGTGAGGCCCTTGGTGGGGAGAAGGCCGGAGATAACGCAGAGGTTGACTGCCGCTTGGAGTGTGATGATGAACGTGAGGCCGAAGGCGACATATCTTCCAAAATAGTCGCGGGCGCGCATGGCGATCATGAACCCTCGCACGGCAAAGGCGAGAAAGAGGATGAGGATGAGGGCGACTCCGAAAAAGCCGAGCTCTTCAGCGACGGCTGTTCCGATAAAGTCGGTGTGGAGTTCCGGCACAAAGCCGAGCTTGCCGAGGCCTTCGCCAAGACCGCGACCTTGGAGCCCGCCGGAACCGATGCTGATCAGGCTCTCGACGAGCTGGTATGCGCTGCTGTCCTGGTTTTCCCAGGGGTGGAGAAACGCGAGCACGCGCTGCATGCGGTAATCCGCAAGCGTGATGGCGAAACCGCCGCCGACGACGCAGATCGCGACACCCGTGATGATGTAGATCAGGCGTGTGCCTGCAAAGAAGAGCATCGCGCCCATGAGCGTCGTGATGAGGACGCTCGATCCGAAGTCGGGCTGGAGCATCAGAAGGCCGATGATGACGCCGATCAGGAGAAGGTGCGGCAGGACGCCGATCATGAATGATTTGATCTTGTCATGTTTCTTCGCCATGGAATAGGCGAGCACGAAGGCGATCGATATCTTGGCTATCTCGGCGGGCTGGATGTTGAAAGATGCGAGGCGGATCCATCGGCGTGAGCCGTTGACCTCCGTGCCGGCAACAAGCACGAGCAGAAGAAGGCCAAGCGTGCCGAGAAGAATAGGGTAGGCAAAACGTTGAAACCAGCGGTAGTCGATCTTCAGACCGAAGACGAGAAGGCCGATTCCGATCGCGACATAGATGAGCTGTCTTTTGAGAAAATACATTGAGTCGCCGATGTTCCAGCTGGCCGTGATCCCGGATGCGCTGTAGATCATGACGACCCCGATGCCGATGAGCGTGCAGACGATGAGCAACAGCCAGCCGTCCCAGGGGCGTTCAGTTGTGATGTGTGGCGTGTTGGTATTCATGGGTTACTGCTCTTGGAGGGGGATGAGTTATCGGATCTTAAGACTGGCGAGCGCGATGAGTGCGAGAAGGATTGAAATGATCCAGAAACGGACGATGACTTTGGGTTCCGGCCAGCCTTTCAGCTCAAAGTGGTGATGGATCGGGGCCATCTTGAACACGCGTTTTCCGGTGAGCTTGTAGCTCGTCGTCTGTGTGATGACGGAAATCGCTTCAAGGAGGAAGAGGCCGCAGATGATCAGGCTGAGTAGTTCGTTTTTGGAAAGCACGGCGAGCGTGCCGAGCGCGCCGCCAAGCGAAAGGCTGCCGAGGTCGCCCATGAAGACCTGGGCTGGATAGGCGTTGAACCACAGGAACCCGATGCCGCTCCCGACGATGGCTGAGCAGCCGATGCAGAGCTCGTTGATGCCTTCGATGTGCGGTATCTTCAGGTAGGCCGCGATATCAAAAGAGGCGTATGTCGAGACGCCGTTGACATCGACGGGGAACTGGAGGATCGTGCCTGCGATGTAACAAAGGATGAGGAATGTCACGGCTGCGACTGAGACGGGCGCGATCGCGAGTCCGTCCAGGCCGTCCGTGAGGTTGACCGCGTTCGACGTGCCGACGATGACGACCATCGCAAACAGCGCGTAAGCGATGATCGGCAGCGACAGCGAGAACTTGTCGGCAGCCAGGAACGGGAAATAAAGCTCACTGGAGTACTGGATCGTCTGATCCTGGAAGAGCACGATCATGGCGATGCCCGTGATGAAGAACTGGAGGATGAGTTTCCAGCGTCCCGGAAGCCCCTTGCTACCTTTCTGCTTGATCTTGAGATAGTCGTCGATAAAGCCGACTGCGCCAAAGAATGTCGTGATCGAGAGGAACAGCCAGACGTAATGGTTGGACAGGTCAGCCCAGAGCAGTGTGGAAACGACGAGGCTGAGCAGGATGAGGCTGCCGCCCATGGTCGGGGTGCCCTTTTTTTTGAGGTGGGACTGTGGGCCGTCATCGCGGACGACCTGCCCGACCTGGCGCTCGAGGAGCTTGCCGATAAACTTCGGATACATGAAGCTCATGATGAGCGCCGTGATCATGGTCATCACGCATCGGAAGCTGACATAACGGAAGACGTTGAACGGCGCGAAATAATCGCGGAGTTCGTACAGGTACATGAACATGGATGATTACTCCGTCTGTATTTGAGGGCACGGGGCGGTCAGCCCCTTCTGGCCTGGAAATGATCGAGGACGCGTTCGAGGCGCACGCCCCGGCTGCCTTTGATCAGGCATACGGTGTCGGGTTGCAGTGACGGCCTGAGCTGTTCCAGAGCGGTGTCGAGGCCGTCCGAGGATGCTTTGAGGATATGATCTGCGGGCAAGCCGGCATCGATGGCGCCGCGTGCCAGGTCATCGGCATGTTCGCCGACGCAGAGCATCATGCGTGGGGCGATCTGGGCGGCTTTCCTGCCGATCTGTCTGTGCAGTTCCGGGCTTTCGGGGCCGAGTTCGCGCATGTCGCCGAGGATCAGGCATATCGGCGCGTCGAACTGCGTCAGGAGTGCGAGTGACACGGCCATGCTCGATGGGTTGGCGTTATATGCGTCGTGCAGGAATGAGACGCGGTCGAGCCCGATCCAGCGTTCGAGTCTGCCAGAGGGCAGTCGGATGCCGGCAAGCGCCGCGTTCAGGCGTGTTTCGTCGAGGCGGTCTGAGCCGCTCTGCGGGATATCGAGCACAGCGGCAACGGCTTTTGCGAGGTTGCCCGCATTGTGTGAGCCGAGAAGCGGCAGCGACAGCGACAGGTCGCGATGCGGCGTGTGCATGCGGAACTGGATGCCATCAAGCGTGGCATGAATGTCCTCGAAGCGGAATGCTTCTCCGGAATCAGCATCGCCGACCCAGACGGATTCCACGCCGGCTGGAATACGGGACGCATAGTATTTTCGCGTTTCTGACGGCAGGACAATCCTTTTCAGCCCCGGTGCGTCGATCATCTCGCCTTTTGCTGCAGCAACGCCTTCGAGCGAGCCGAAGCCTTCGAGATGCGCCGCGCCCACGCACGTGATCAGCGCGATATCTGGTCTTGCTGTGGTGCTCAGGTAGCGGATCTCGCCAGGGGCGTTCGCGCCCATTTCGAGCACGGCGACATCGTGCGCTGTGGTCAGGCGCGCCACCGTCATGGGCATGCCGACGAAATTGTTGAAATTCCCCTCTGTCTTGAGCACACGGCAGCCCTGCGATTCGAGACAGCAGGCGAGCAGCTCTTTGGTGGTTGTCTTTCCGTTTGAACCGGTGATCGCGAATGTCGTGAAGTTCCCGAGCGCGCGGCGTTTGTCCAGAATGGCACCCGCAAGCGCGCCGAAGGCGCGAAGCACGTCGGGGACGACGAATGCCGTAACGTTTTCCGGCAGTTTGACTTCCCGTGAGATCACGACACCCCGACAGCCTCGGGCGATCACATCGGGGATAAAATCATGCGCGTCAAAACGCTCCCCGGAAAGCGCGAAAAAGAGATCGCCCGCGCCGACTTTCCGGCTGTCTGTCGATACAGCCGAAAAACTGAGTCCCTGTGGGTGGATCAGCTTCGCCGCCATGGCTTGGCATAATCCGGATACGTCAAATAATGAGATAATCGTTTCGTCCATGAAACCTCCTGAAGATGTGAAAATAAAGTCCAGTCACATCTTGGAGGATTTTACATCATCTGGGCAAAAATCAAATTTATGGGGGTAATGGCCCTGCCTGTCCGGGTGGCGGAAGCTCGGCAGGGCAATACGGGCTCAGGGGTCAGGCTGGGTGATCGGCCAGCGCGTGATGAATTTGGCGCCGCCGAGTTCTGAGGCGTGTGCGGAGATTGTTCCGGAATGGATTTTCATGATGCGGTGCGCGATCGCAAGGCCGAGCCCGAACCCGCCGGCAGCCTTTGAGCGGCTCTTTTCAAGGCAGACAAAGGGATCAAAGATGGCCGTGCGCTTGTCTTCGGGAATGCCCTGGCCGTCGTCGTCAATCGAGATTTCGATCATGTTTTCAGCATCGTCGTGGCGCACGCTGATCCGTATCTGTTCCTTTGCATATCTCGCGGCATTGCTGAGCAGGTTCCCGATGACGCGTTTGAATGCGTTGGGATCCGCTTCGATCATGAGCGCGTCATCAAGTCCCGAAACTTCGACTTTGAACGGCTCAAGGGCGAGAGAACGCTGCCTGAGCGTGAGCTCGATGAGGTCTTTGACGGCGCTGAGCTCGAAGTTTCGGCGGCCGTTTCCGGCATCGACATAGTTGAAATAACTGAGCTCTTTGGTCAGGTTGTCGATCTCTGTGAGATCTTCGTCAATGGAAGCGAGGCGCGCCTGGGCATTTTCGTCATCTTCAGGCAGGTCAAGCATTTCGAGCGTGAACCTGATCCGTGAGAGCGGCGTCATCAGCTCGTGCGCGATGGCCTGGAGCAGCGATTTCTGCTGGTTGAGGTGTGTCTCGATCGAGGTGGTCATGTCGTCGACGTTCGTGGCAAGCCGTCCGATAAAGTCTTTGCCCTTGATGCCGCATCTGGCTGAGTAGTCGCCCTCGTAGACTTTCTGGCATGTCGCGGCGATCTTGTAGACGCGCAGGGCGATCGGGAGGATCAGGATCGATACCGTGCACAGGATGATGAGCAGGATAAGCCCGGTGCCGAGCAGGATCGAGGGCAGCGTGATGACTGGCGGGAGCTGAGGCGGCCGCGCGATCATGATGACATAAGGCGTATTCTTGATCGGGATGAAGAGGTGGGCAGGCCTGGGCGCGCCCGAACGGTGCCACTTCGGCATCAGCTCTGGATCGGGCGCGGTGATATGCTGTGCGGAACTGAGCAGCATCTGAATCGTGATCAGGTGGGCTGGGGGCGGCTTGTGGCCGGGATCATCGGGCTTGTCTGCCTTGGCATGCTGCTTGTGCGACGCATGCGAAGCGGGATCCTGGGCAGGCGAAAAGGCCTGGAATGGCTGCATGCTGTTGTGATGCGAGCCAGTCTTGAATTTCCCGATGCTGACTGGACGCTTGTTGAGTAGCTGCATGCGCTCGTATTTTTTTAACCAGAAGCCGTATTTCTGAGGGGCGTCGCTCGCCATCAGGTCGCTGATGGTCTCGACCTGCGCCTGATTCAGGAACGGCTCGTTGCGCTGTTCGAGATATTTGGCGATCTCTGGAAGGGGCTTGTCGCCGACAGACGCGCTGAGCAGATCCTGCAGAAGCAATGGGCTGATATGGATGGCGTTGCCTGGCTCCTGCATCTCTGGCTTGATGACATGGGATGTGCACAACATCGAGAGCATCACAGCGAGCAAAAGGGCGCAGAAGGCTTTGACGAACAGGCAAGGGGTCGCTGAAAATCTTTGAAACATGGGCGTGATGTGCCTTTGTAAAAGATGATGCGGCTTCGTGTAAACACGAATAAATCCCCAGACCGTTCCTCATGAACGGTCTGAGGATCTAAAAGACCAGGCAGGTCCCCTTAAAAAAATAGGTCGTGTGCTACGACAGTAGATATGGCTTGTTCCGGCCCTCATACGCCGCTTTGCGGCACCCTCTCCTGTTTGGAGAGTGGTGGGTTCGCTTACGCTCACCCGTGTTTGGTGAACCAATGGACGATATCTCCACGCTGGTAGAACACAGCCAAAAAATAAGCAGGCGGCGATCAGCTCTGGCTGACAAGCATATAGCCTGTGCCTCTGACGCTCTTGATGAATCTCGGTGATTTTCCGTTGTCGTCGATCTTGTTGCGAAGCCTCGAAACGCGCAGGTCGATGCTCCTGTCTGCGCCATCCCATTCGATGCCGCGCATCTGCCGGTAGATCTCTTCGCGGGTGAGGATCGTGCCCTGATTGGCGAAGAAATAGCTCAGGAGATCAAATTCGCAGCTCGTCAGGTTGACATCACGGCCATCGACGATCGCGATCCGCCTCTGGACATCGATCTGAAGCGAGCCATGCGCGTCCGTCTTGGGCGGATTCTGCTCCACGGAGGCTTCTGCCGCGATGCGCTCGTAACGGTTGAGCAGGTTCGTGATCCTTGCAAGCAGGTTTCTCGGCTTGATGGGCTTGACAAGATAGTCATCCACGCCGATCTCCAGCGAGACAATCTCGTCCACATCATCGTCGTGCGCCGTCACGATGATGATCGGGTTGTGGAACTGAGGGCGAAGCTCGCGGCAGATCGCTTTGCCGTCTTTGCCGGGAAGCATGTAGTCAAGGATGACAAAATCGGGTTTCTCCCTGAGAATGCGGTCTACCGCCAGGTCACCGCGGTACTCTATCGCGACCTCAAACTGGTATTTCTCAAGAAATTCCTTGGTCATCTCTGCCAGTTTCGTGTCATCTTCCACCAGCATGATCTTCGTTTTCTTCTCGCTCATCTGCCTTCCTCCTCGATGTTCGATGTTCTATACCGTGCGTCTTGATACTGCCGATAGGCGTGTATGTTTTGGGACATATCACCTGGTAATGCGTGTACCGAACCTCCGTTCCGACAGACATTATCAAAATATCTAGCGGTAACAATGAATTGCGAAAGATCCAGATCGAATCCCCCGAAATTTTCTTCTCACTAATCATAAAAGACACAGTACTGTCAAATTAAATTGTATCAATTTTGAATTTTATTCGCATTTTAGAGCTCGCCTCTATTTGCCATGAACGGAAAATTGTTTATGGCGTAAATGACTTGCCTGTTATGTGTTTGAAGATAAATCATGATGGCTTGTGAATATTATACAAAGCGGTCGTGATGTTTGTGAATATAATTAGTCAAATCTTTGTCTGTAAAAAACAAGTTATACTCCAGGCGCAAAAAGGCGGCATGAGCATCCGGGCGGTCAGACATGTGTCCCTCTGGCGCATGATTTTCGGGATGCGCATGCGGTTTTGTTCGGGGTCCGCCTATGCCTGCGGCATACGGCGGACATTTGCCGGGGCCTATCGTTGCCGCGATACGGCCCCGGCTGTTTTTGAGGCTATGCCCGGGCGTGGGCGCGAAGCGTATGGCGTGGCCTATTTTGCCCAGATCTTGAGATCCGGGGCGAACCGGAGCGTTCCTGCATTATCTTTGGGGGAACTGTCACCGATGATTCGCATCTGGAGATCTTCCGTGGAGATGAACTTTGCTTCGCAGCGATGCGTTTCTTTCATTGTCGTCGTGACATCTTCGATGCATGGCGTGTTCAGGCGCGTGTTGCCGTTGAAAAATGCAATGGCCATGCGGGCCGGGCCTGAGCTATTCTTGTTAAAGTTGAACGTGACCGCAATATGCGTCTTGCCTTTGAGCTTCGAGGCGATCGATTTAAAGTCGTATCTGATATATTTTGTTGAAAAATCTGGTTCGTCTTCTTTCGTCATCGGCCAGTAGCCGATATTGAGTGCGCCGCCGTCTGTGAGACTTTTGACGCTGAATGTTCCGTAATAGCCGGGATTGGTGTCTGTGGTGGGGGAAAGGAATGTCGACACGGTCTCGATCAGCTCATATTCGGTCGGCAGCGTGTTGCATGAATACGTGGATGTGTCGCAGGAGCCGGAGGCGCAGTACTTGTCTGCGGTGCACTGGACGCAAAGCTTGGCGGACATGTTACATGCCGGCGTCTCTCCGGTGCAGTGCGCGTCAGAGAGGCACTGGACACATGTCTTGGCAGCCGTGTCACAGGCGGGCTTGTTGCCGGAGCACTGCGCGTCAGTGGTGCACTGGACGCATGTTTTGGCTGTCGTGTCACAGGCCGGTTTGGTGCCGGAACAGTGCTTGTCAGCTGTGCATGAGACGCATGTCTGAGCGGTCGTGTCACAGGCCGGCTTGGTGCCGGAACAGTGCTTGTCTGCGGTGCATGGGACACATGTTTTTGCCGCCGTGTCACAGGCGGGCTTGGTACCGGAGCAGTCGTTATCCGATGCGCATTCGCCGACACCCGTGATGATCGGTGCCGAGCAGTTGCCGGCCGTGAGCGCCGAACAGTCGGGGCTGCATCCCGGCGTGTCGGATGACCCCTGTCCGCGCACCTCTTCGCATGTGCCGTTTCGGATATCTTTGCCGTCGCAGATCTCGCCGGGTTCCGCGATGTTGTTGCCGCATTTGGTCGTGCTCGTGGGGATCTGGGCCTCGCAGCCGTTGGATATCAGGTCGTTGTCGGCATCCTGATAGCCGGATGCGCATATACCGATGCAGCTGCCGTTTGAACAGAGGCTGCTCTGCAGATGGAAGCGCGTGTCGCCTGCATCCGGGCATGCCTTGCCGCAGGCACCGCAATGCTTGGCGTTGCTCTTGGTATCGATGCACGCTGACTCGCCTTCGCAGGTCTGAAGCCCTGCGCTGCATTTGCAAAGGCCTTGTTCGCAGAATTGATTATCACCGCAGGCATTTCCGCAGATGCCGCAGTTCTGGAGGTTGAACGAGAGCTGTACGCATCCGTCTTCGCAGCATGTGCCGGCGCATGGCAGACCTTTGCACAGGCAGGTCATCGTGTTGTTGTAAGTGCCGCAGTACGCGTTCTCGTTGCATGCCTTGCCGCATGCGCCGCAGTTTTCGTCTGTGTGATCGATGCACTCTCCGAGGCAGCAGAGCTTGTCGGCAGGACACCAGGCGGTTTTGCCGGCATATTCACATTTCTGTGGCTGTTCATCGTCTTGAGGGGCCGCGCAGCCACACAGAAGGGCAGCGGTCAGGGATAATATCGTGTATTTGCGGTACATGTCGGATCCTGGAATGGGTCTGTTCTGGGGGCGTCTGCAAGGCGCAGACACTTCGCCTCGAATATCTGATGGATTTGTTCAAGAAATTCAAGGCTTGAAATAAATGGCTGAATGACGGGGATGCCATGCGGCCGGACTCTAAATCTTTGAGTGATTCAACGCACCACGCGCCTGTGTGCACAGTATTCAAATCACCTGAAAAGGGTTACGGCTCGTGATGACAGGCAGCAGCGTGTGCGCGGCAGGCAGTCGTTCAGGGCGGGATAGGGGTCGCCCGCCCTGGGCCTCCTCACCATGAATGTAGAGGGGATATGCTTGAGGACTGCGCATCCGCAACGGTTTCTGCATCATGAGGAGGCATGGCAGGGGGGCTGCTTTGCGTTCGCGGTAAGCGTCATGGCTGCTGAGGCTGCATCGCGTTCTTGCGGATGCTGATGGATTTCCAGATGCTGTATCCCAGCTTTGCCGTGAGGACTTGGTTGATGGAAGCGCCGATGGCGATGCCGACGATCGGGAAGAAGCGTGTCCATTTCTTTGCCGCGAAGAACATGATGGCGCGCGCGAACGCCTTGGTGAGCGTTTTGCTGAGTTCTCGCGTGGAATACTCGCCGACGGCGAGGTCGATGACGGATTTGATGTTGGGCTCTTTATCGGCGTTGTAAGCATCTTCAAGCCCTTTGCACGCCATAAGGAAAGCGATCTTGCGCTCTCTCGGGTCGGAGATGTCGTAGCCGGCGAGATGCGCGAGCGCGAGTGACATTTCGAGCTCGAATTTGAGCGCGAGGAAGGCGTCTGCGGCACCGGCACCGAAGACCGAGAGGATCGTGCCGAGTCCGGGAATGAGTCCGGTCAGGGCGCTGGCGCCGCCGCCTGCGGCACAGAGGTTCGAGTAATGCATGACGATGAACTGGGCGGTGCGGTTTTCTCGATTTTCCACTTTTGACGTGCGTTCAGCGAATTTTTCGGCATTTTTGACGACTTTGATGATGGCATCGTCTTTTTGCAGAATCTTGTCGAGGATCTCGATCGCCTGTCTGGCGCTTTCATCTTGTCTGGATCGGTCTGACATGTTTAATGCTCCTTTTGGGGTGAGAGAAGCGAGAAGTGGAAGGGCTTTGGGCGCAGAGGATGCGCCGTGTTCGCGAGGCTGCCGTGCGTGAAAAGCTGAAAAAACGGACGGCGTATCGCAAGATAGCCGGCCGAGTGCCGGTCGTATGGCGTCAGCCATAGACCGGTTCAAATATAAATAATATTTATCTGTAAAAAATGTAAAGCATGGAAACTGGTGCGGAAAATCATGTATAATGTTTGGGCGTTTTTCGCGCGGAGTTTTAAAGATATGGCAGGATCAAGAATGCATTACAAACCAATACTGAGGATGTTTTCATCGGTGGGCGGCGGTCCGTTGGAGCGCATGACGCGAAACATGTCGGAGCGAGGCGTGCCATCGAAGCTGTGTGCGGCACTGACGCCGGAGGCATGGCGTGGCCTGTTCAGGCGAGGGCGTGGCGGCCGTTTATTGGCGCGTGCGCTGACGTTCGGCGTGTATCCGCTGGAGGCATTGGCGGAGGCGTTCCTGGCATCGGCGACGGCAGGGCCGTTGGAGAAGCCGGTGCTTGTTGCGACGACGAATCCCTTTTTTCTGCCGCATTTTTTAGTGGCGACGAAGGCGCTTCACAGATGCGGGGTTGTCGCGCTGATGTATGACATGTACCCGGACGCGCTGGAGGCGGCGGGCGTGGAGAAAAAGTGGCTGTCGCGTCTGATGACAGCGGCGAACCGCTGGATGCTTTCGCGTGCGGACGGTGTCGTGTATCTCGGCGAGATGATGCAGGCATCCTCGGAATCACGATACGGCGCGAATCCGAAGACATGGGTGATCCCGAACGGCGCGGATCCCGAAGAGTTTGCGGCGGCATCCCGTCAGACGGATGCCCTGGATGCGTCGCTTGTCGAGTGGATGTCAGGGCGTGTGATCTTTTCGTATGTCGGGAACATGGGGCTGATGCACGACGTGGAAACGCTCGAACGTGCGGTTCCTGCGCTTCTGGATCGCCTTGGCGGTCGTTGCGATGAGATCGGCATCGTGATCGCGGCGAGCGGTCCTGGAGAGGCGCGTCTTCGCGAGGCGTGGGCGGGGATAGGCGGGAGCGTGCGCTTTATCGGCCCGCAGAAGGACGACGCGTGGGCTTCGCTTCTGAACCATACCGATGTCGCGCTTGCGACGCTGACGGAAAAGGCACATGCGACGAGCGCGCCGAGCAAGATTTACAGCGCGCTTGCGGCGGCCTGTATCCCGCTTGTCGTGGCCCCGGAACGATCCGATCTCGCCGCGCTTGTTTCCAAATGCGGCGAAGTCGTGAAGCCCGGCGATGTGGACGGGCTTGTCGATGTGATGGCGCGTCTGCTGGATGATATCAGGGCGGCAGGCGTGGCTGTCGAGGCATACAGGACGCGCGTATCTGACGTGTGTCGTGACAACGATATCGCGACGGTCGGGGCGCTCTGGACCGCCTGTTTTGAAGAGATCGTGGACAGCCTGCCGAAGCCGTGGCGCACGGCCGTGTATCACGCGGTGAAGCGCGGTTTTGATGTGGCGGCTGTGAGTGCCGGGCTCGCTGTGCTGTGGCCGTTGCTCGTCCTGACGGCGGTCGGCGTTCGCGTGAACCTGGGCAAGCCGGTGTTTTTCAGGCAGCAGAGGCCAGGGCTTGACGGCAAGCCGTTCGAACTTCTGAAGTTCCGGTCGATGGCGAATGCGCCTGCCGGGACGGATGCCTCGCATGACGGCGAGCGCCTGTCGGCGTTTGGCAAGAAGATCAGGGCGATGTCGCTCGACGAATTGCCGACGCTTTTGAACGTCCTCAAGGGTGATATGAGCCTGGTGGGGCCCCGCCCGCTTCTGATGTCCTATCTGGAACGCTATGATTCGGAGCAGATCAAGCGGCAGTGGGCGAAGCCCGGCGTGACCGGGTGGGCTCAGGTCAACGGCAGGAATGCGCTTTCATGGGATGAGAAGTTCAAACTGGACGTATGGTATGTGACGCATGCCTCGGCATGGCTCGACCTGAAGATATTGTGCATGACCGCGCTGACGGTATTGAAGCGGAGCGGCATTCAGCATGCGGGATCGGCGACGATGCCGGAATTTATGGGGAATACATCGAATGCATAAGAATTTGCTTCTGTCATGTTCAGGACGGCGCGTGGAGCTTCTGCGGATCTGGGAGCGGACGTTCCGCGAGCTCGGTATGGATGCCACGGTGATCGCGTCGGACGCGCAGCCGTTTGCGCCGGCATTCGCGCTTGCGGAACGCCAGGTGATCGTGCCGCGCGTGCTTGCGCCCGAATTTGTGCCGCGCATGCTGGCGATCTGTGCGGCGAACGATGTGCGCTGGGTGATCCCGACGATCGATACGGAACTGCCTATTCTTGCGCGTGAGCGCGGAAAGTTTGAGGCGGCTGGGGTCAACGTGATGGTCTCGGATATCGAGACGATCGAGATCGCGTCAGACAAACGGCGCACGCATGACTGGTTTGTGAGCCAGGGCTTCCCCACATTCGAGCAGCGGACGCCGGAGGCGGCGCTTGCAGATCCGGACTGGCAATATCCGTGTTTTGCGAAGCCGGCGGATGGATCACGGTCGGTGGGGGCGGCTCGCATCGGGTCGCGGGATGATCTTGAGATCCGTTATAAATCTGGACTTCACGCGAATGATGTCGTCGAGTCTTTGGGGCACGGCGTCGAGGTCACGGTCGATGCGTATGTGTCGATCAATACCGGGAAATGCCTGTGTGTCGTGCCGCGTCGCCGCCTTGAAGTCCGCGATGGCGAAGTGTCGAAGGGCAAGACGATCGAGGCGCCTGAGATCGTGGATCTGGTGCGCCGTGTCGTCGAGGCGCTTCCGGGCGCGCGCGGGACGATCTGCGTGCAGATGTTCTGGGATCCGGAGACGCATGCGATGCAGTTGATGGAGATCAATCCGAGGTTCGGCGGCGGCTATCCGCTGACGGATGCCGCCGGGGCAAAATTCGCGCGATGGTTTATCGAAGAGGACACTGGGCTTGAAGTGACGGCGCATGAAGCGTGGACACGCGATCTCGTGATGCTTCGCTATGATCAGTCTGTGTTTTTGAGAGGTTAGCTTTTTGAAGGTATGTTAGGGATGCCGTGTCTGCGGTCTCGGAACCGTCAGTCTGGGCGTATGAGCAAGACTTTTCTGCTTTCTGATGAGGTGGTTATGAAAAAAATGATCCTGGCGGTGATCGCCGCTGTGGCCTTTGTTTTGGGAGGCGTGGCGCTTTTCTGGGGCATGTCTTCTACGGAAGCGGCCCAGGTCAGTGCAGAGGCCTTGTTTCCTGGTATGCAGGTAAACACATTGGATTCGAAAGACGGCAACCTGCTCGTCGGCGTGTCGGAACCGCAGCCGGTCGATTCGAGCCCGGATTTTCTGGGTTCGGAGCTCTATCTGATCGATCGTTCGTTTGATAAGAAACTGGTAGATACGGATGTCGTATCGGCGAAATTTCTGACCGATATGGATATCATTTACATGGCGCGTGGGAGCCTGCTTCGCTGGAATCACGGGAATGGCGTGTATGCGATTGCGGAGCAGGTGGAAAGCGATTTCGCGGTGTCCCCGGACGAACGTGAGATCGTCTTTGTGCGACATGATACCCTTGAGGAAGTGTCGCAGCTGTTCCGTCTTGAGCTTGGCGATACGGCAGATCACGTGCCAGTGATCGCGTCCGGGGACGGCACGATCAGCTGGCCGCTTTATACGCCGGATGGGGCATATCTGCTTTTTGTCGCGGCTTTCGATGGCGTGGTGTCTTGGTATCGCGTCGATTTGAATGCGCCGCAAGATGGTGTCGTGCAGATCACCAATAAGGGGCTCAAGCCTGGGGTGGATGTGCTTTCGGATGCGTTTGTGCCTGTGCCTCGGATGCTCGAGAGCTTGAAGTTTGTGGATGACCGCACGATTGAATATGACACTGGCGAGGGCGTGATACAGCTTGATATCATGACCGGCACACTTATAGGAGGCTGATATGCGGAACTTGGAACGTTGGATGCTTGCAGCCTGTCTGGGCGTGTCTGTTGGCGCGCTGTCGCTTGCCTCGGAAGCCGCTGCCCAGAATTACAGTTTCCCGCTGCTTGAGTGCAATAAGAACGGCGGTTGTTATGTGACGGCATATTATGATCTGAACCGAAACTCAGGCCTTAGAGACTGGGCTTGCAAGACGAAGACGTATAACAACCATTCGGGGACGGATTACGGCATCGGCGGCTTTGGCGGCATGGATTCAAACGGCAGCCGTCCGGCGGTTGCGGCAGCGGATGGCACGGTCGTGGCTGCGGTAGACGGCTATTATGACCGCAACACATCGTCGAATTATCAGTCGTATTGCGGCACATCTACGTCGTGCGGCAACTATGTCAAGATCAGGCACGCGGATGGCAAGCACACGATTTATTGCCATATGAAGAAGGGCACGGTGAAGGTGTCGAAGAACCAGTCGGTGAAATGCGGCCAGGAACTCGGACGCGTCGGGAGTTCCGGGTGCAGCACGGGGCCGCATCTCCACTTTGGCGTGTACCTGAAGAGCGGGAGCACGGATGACCCTTATGCCGCGACGAGTTCGAACTGTGGCGGTCTGACTTCGTACTGGATCAGCCAGGGGGCTTATCTTGGGCTTCCGTCATACACGTGCTGCACGCCGAATTGTAGCGGCAAGAACTGCGGCGGCGACGGCTGCGGCGGCTCGTGCGGCTCATGCAGCGGCCAGGATGTCTGCGAGAACAATCGCTGCGTGTGCAAGCCGAATTGTAACGGCAAACAGTGCGGCGGTGATGGCTGTGGCGGCTCGTGCGGCTCGTGCAGCGGCCAGGATGCCTGTGAGAATAATCGCTGCGTGTGCAAGCCGAATTGTAACGGCAAGAACTGCGGCGGTGACGGCTGCGGCGGCTCGTGCGGTACATGTACGGGCGCACAGGAAGTCTGCGAGAACAGCCGGTGCGTTTGTAAGCCGAAGTGTGACGGCATGCAGTGCGGTGATGACGGCTGCGGCGGCACATGCGGCATTTGTCCGGGACCTCAGGATGTCTGTTCGGATGGCAGGTGCGTCTGCGTGCCCAAGTGTGACGATCGTGAGTGCGGCGATGACGGCTGTGGCGGCACATGCGGCTCGTGTCCGGATGGCTATGCATGCGGCTTGACGGGCATTTGTGAGTGCGTGCCTCAGTGTGAAGGCCGTAACTGCGGTTCGGATAAATGCGGCGGTGTCTGCGGCGAATGCACGGGGTATGACCACTGCGACTTTGAGCTTGGGATCTGCAAATGTGATCCGGATTGCGAAGGGCGCGAATGTGGCGATGACGAGTGCGGCGGGTCGTGTGGCGAATGCAGCGGCAGCAACGATATCTGTGATGAGCATCTCTGCGTCTGCGTGCCGGATTGTGCCGGACGCGATTGCGGGGATAACGGCTGCGGCGGTTCGTGCGGCACCTGCGAGTCTGGGTACGAGTGTCTCAGCAATCAGTGCGTCGTCAGCACATGCAAGCCGGATTGTGACGGCAAACAGTGCGGCGATGACGGCTGTGGCGGTTCGTGTGGCGCGTGTGACGCGGAAGAGTCCTGTTCAAACGGGATGTGCGCGGGCGTAGAGATCGGCGTCGAGCCGGATGTGAAGCTCATGCAATCGGATAATTGCAGCTGCAGCCAGATCCAGAAACGACCTTCGACGCCTGTCTGGCCGTTTGTTTTCGGGCTGCTTGGCCTGATACCGTTTGTTCGCCTGCGCAGGCGTGCGAAAATGCTCTGAACACGGCGTTTGCGGCATTCAACCGGAGCCACGGAGCGTCTGCCTGTGGCCGTTGGATGCCCGCGTTTTCGGCAAAAATGAATTCCACATGTGGTGGATTGCGAGTATAAGCCGCGCCCTGTCTGTTTTGTACAGGCAGGGAAGGAGGCTCTTGTCTGATATATGTTCTCGCTAATTCTGAGTGTGCTGGCACTTTTTATCGGTGTCACCATCTACCCGATGATCCGCAGAAAGCCGTCATGGCTTTCTTTTTTTGATGCGTTCGGCCTGATCTCGATTGTCGGGTTGACGATGCTCCATCTCATTCCGCATAGCGTGGAAAATGGCGGCATCCTTGGCCTGATCGCAGTCGGCGTCGGTCTCGGCGTGCCAGGGCTGTTGCATCTGCTTCAGCATCACGATCATCATGGCGAGCATTCGGATGAAGAAAATAGCGGGTCTGAGACGCATTCGGGCGAGAAGTCAAGGCGCATCCTGATGGCTTGTGTGCTCATCGGGTTTGCGGTGCATACGCTGCTCGATGGCATCGGGCTTTCGATGTCATCGCTCGAACACGCCGAGATGGGGCAGATGCTCGGGCTTGGCGTGCTGTTTCATCGCCTGCCTGTCGGCATATTTCTGAGCCTGATCCTGGTTCCCCGCGTGGGGATCAAAAAGACCTGGGGGCTGTTAGGTGGGCTGGCGGCTTCGACGATCCTCGGGTTTGCGCTCGGACACTTTGCGCTTCCGGCAGCCGGCGTGACGTTTTTGTACGTGCTTCAGGGGCTGATCGCCGGCATGCTCCTGCATGTGGTGTTTCACAACATTTCGGCAGAGGCGCACGGAAAAACCGGGATCCTGCGCGGTCTTGGCGGTATGTTCGGGTTCGGCGCGCTCGCTGTTGTCGAGTGGATCGCACCTGTGCACGCGCATGAGGTGTCTATCCTGGATATCTGGGTTCGGTATCTGCTCGATGCTGCGCCGGTATGGGTGATTTTGGCGGTGATTTTGGCGGTTGCCTGGAAGCTGTCGGCAAAGGGCGGCCTTCTGGGAAAGCTGGGCGGCAAAGTCGTCTCTGTCCTTGATCCGCAGCCGCTTCCCATGCTTTATGGCGGTCAGATGCATGCGTTTTCTGCCGCTTTGATCGTCTTGGCCTGGACTCTGTTTGAGCCGTTGACGGCTGCTGTCATCTTGATATCGATCCTGGCGGTGTGCCAGTTGTCACGCCTTGTCATGAAACGTGTCACCTGCTGTGCCTCTTGCAGTCCAGGGCATTATTGTGCGCGTGAGCAGTCGTATGCCCTGTGGAGCATGGCGTGCTGCACTCAGATCGCCGTCTGGCTGCTCGTCGCCGCTGTGCTGCCGTCTGTCTGTGCGCCGTTGGTCGAGGGTTTTTCAAATCTGAGTGCGTGTTGGCAGGTCTGCCTGGGCGCGTTAGCTGTTTTGCTGGTGCCTGCAGTGATGTTGCCCGCACGCCCGTTTGAGCGCATGCCGAACTACGTGCTCATTCTGATGATGCTTTGCCTGGTCATGCATGAGGGGGCGTTGCTTGCCGGGATGAGCGCGGCTGCGGCTGGACTTCTCGTCGTCCTGTATGAGTACAGCTTGCGGGCGATACAGATCTCTGAGTCTGGGCATGGCAAATGGCAGTTTGTTTATGTGTGCATGATCTTGATCGGTGCGGTGCTGCCGGCTTGTGCAGTGTTGGGTGCCGGGCATCTGGCTGCCTGCGAGGAAGGGCATGGCTACCGAATGATGCGCTACGAGATCGAGGTGGCGCATCACGATCACGTTCATGCGGCGGCACACGCGCATGAAGGGGATGCACACACGGCGCACGATGGGCATGCACACGCGCATGAAGGGGATGCACACGAGCACGAAGTGGATGCACACACGGCACACGAAGTGGATGCACACACGGCACACGAAGTGGATGCACACACGGCGCACGATGGGCATGCACACGCGCATGAAGGGCATGCACACGCGCATGAAGGGCATGCACACGCGGGGCACGAAGTGGATGCACACGCGCATGAAGGGCATGCACACGCGCATGATGTAGAGGCAGACACGGCGCACGTCTCTATCTTGCATGCGCCGATGCACGCATGGTTCAAAGTGATTTCTCTGGCGCTGTTTCTGATCGTCTGTGCGTACTGGATGTTCCGCAGAGGGCCGAGATACATGTTGGAAGTGGCGCGAGGGCATCATCACCATCAGCACGACTGATTTGGGAACGCCGCTATTGTCATACGCGGCGTTTTTTTTCGCCGCTATTGTCATACGCGGCGCGTGTGCATGTCAGAGAATGGTGCGCGCGTATCGGCATCAGGCCGATAGCGCGCACGCCGGTGCGTATCGGCTGGAAGCCGATAGCGCCGGTTTTCAAAGCGCGTCATGCGCGATGCGGTGTGATGCGCAGGCGCGATGCAAAAGATGTTTGATATTGAGCCTGAAAGAATTTAGAATATCAAACGGCGTATTGTCTGGAGGCATTATGGCAAAATTGGATGCAAAAAAACTCAAATCAGCGGCATCAAAAGGCGGCGTAAAAGTGCCGGCTGCGCCCAAGGCGCCCAAGGTGCCAGCGGTGAAGCCGGATCAGCTGAAGAAGCAGGCGCAGGCCAAAGCCAAGGCACGGATGAAGATGTTGATCCGAGTTCTGGTTGTGGCGGCTGTGGTGGCTGTGATCGGTGTGATCGTATATTTTGTGAAATTTCATGGTCGTCAGCCGAAGGATGCGTTCAATAACACCGTCGAATATGCATACGGTGACAAGATCGAGAAATTCCGGAACACGTTCACGCAGGATTCGATCGAGCTTGTGGAGAGCGGCCAGGACAACCCGGACGCGGCCTGGGAGCATCTGATAGACGGCATCACGCCGGCGGAGCATCCGACAGTGATCCGTCAGACGATTGAGGATGAGAAGGGGATCCGGACGGCGGTTTTGACGGTCAAGGTGGACGGCGAGCAGCGGACGGTGAACATGCGCGAGGAGGACGGCCGCTGGAAGGTGAACCTGAACGTGGCTCTGAACCCGAAGCAGATCGTGCTGCCGGATGATATTCCGCCGGATTATATCGAGAATTTTGCGGTTGCAGACGAACACGAGCCGTGGTGGGAGAATTCAGAAGAAGGTGGTGACGAATCGGGCAAGAAAGGTGAGAGCAAGGGGCTTCTCGGCCGTCTGAAGATTGGCAAGCTATTCAAGAAATAATCTTGGGGTGACCATGAAGAATAAGGGATTTACAGTGATTGAAGCGATGGTGGCATCCGCGATCCTTGCGATCGGCGCGCTTGGCGTGCTCGGAATGCTGGTGACATCGATCTCGTATAATCGCGAGACGAATGAGCGCACTGCGGCGATCACGCTTGCGGAACAGCAGCTGGCGGAACTTGAGGCGTATGCTGAGATCTGGACGCCAACGCTGACGCCTACGCGTATCACGACGATCCAGAACCTTGGGGATAACGCATGGAGCAGCCGTGTGAAGTATAACATCAACGGGGTGAGTTCCGTGAGCGGCACCACGCCTTCGCTGAACTATTTTGTGGCATATCAGCGTCTGGGGGCGACGGGGGATTTTCCCAAGACATCATACATACGCGGACAGATCAGGGTCGCATGGCCGAAGACGACAGATGCGGACTGTAACGTTGATTTTTCCCAATTCGACAATATCAAAACGCGCATGGGCAGTGGCATCAAGAACTGTGATTTTGTGTCATTGCCGTTTGCATTCAGGCGCAGGGACAGCTGAGAGGTAGGGTATGCGCAGAGGTTTTACGCTTGTTGAGCTGATGGCCGCAGTCCTGATCTCTTCGATTGTCATCATTGCTGGCTATTCTCTGATGACGGGGTCGACGGGCACGTTTAAAGATCAGGATGACCGTCGATTTCTTGAGAGCAATCTCCGCAATGCGGAGCTTCTGCTTCAGCGTGATATATCGCGGATCGGCTATCACGTTCCGTTTGACAGCCAGGCTTCGACGGAGCCGTGGTACATGGGTTCCGGGCGTTTGCGTGCATTTCGCTATCACACGGGGACGGCTACCAACGGCTTTGCGGCATTTTCATTTGTTGCGGACTTGACGGACTATGACGGGTTCGAGATCTTGTCGCCATCTGGCGCTGAACGCTGCCTTTTGACGGAACTCCGATTGCCGTTAGCGGCAGTTGACCTTCAGAATATTGAGATCGAAGATCCTGTTGAACGGCAGGCCTCTCTGGGCGAGTTTAGAACTGCATTCGCGAAGAATTTTCAGTTTGCCCGTGCCGGTTATATCGAGTCTGCGACGAACAAGGGGATTGTCGTGCCGTTTGCGAGTAATGCGCGCATACTCGACAATGACAATGGCTCCTGCACATACGGGTTCAAATTTCTTGAAAATTATGACTCGCGCATTCCCGGTGAGCTTGGATTCAGTTCTGCAAATGTGTTTGAGCATGACTTGATATCGCCGATTGTCGTGATCACATATTATGTGGACAGCGACCATAATCTTCAGCGGTGCTACAACCGGAATATGGAAAACCCGACGATTGCCTCTGTGCAGACATGCGAGGTGATTATCGGTAATGTCGATTATTTCGAGATCTATCCGATTTCATTCAACATCACCGGTACGGTTTCCGGGTCGAATTTGACATCCAGTGTGATTAATACATCGACCTCGGTGTATGCATCACACCGGGAGGCCGTTATCGCGACACCTGGTTCTCAGAAAGATAAGATTGATGCGCTTTGGAGTTCCAGCAAGCTGAGAATTGAGCATTTGCGCGGCATTTATTTCCGTCTTGGGGCGCATGGGTATCGTAGGTCGATCATCGCTGGCTTTGGTGAGCAGGCGAGCAATCAGGTGTCCTATGTAGATGGCTTTCCGGCAGCGCATATTCAGGGCACGAGCGTGTTGAAGAATGCCGCACGGATCACACAGAATTCCGCGAATAGCACGGTACTGACATGGTAAGTGCAGGGAGAACCGACATGAATCGTATGTTAAGGAATAGCAAAGGTGTTGCGCTCGTGATGGTGATGCTCATCGTTCTGAGCGCGTCTGCGGTAGCGCTTGTATCCCTGAAGATCATGCAGAGCGAGGCGAACACGAACAGGGCATTTCAGTACAACCGTCAGGCCGCGTCAGCAGCGCATCAGGCGGGGCTCATGTTGGCCGCAACCGTGCAGGAAAACGCACTTGAGGCTGCAAACAGCGCGGCGGTCAACGGTATTGCCAACGCCATGGATATGACGAGTGAGATCAAGGACTATGGCAACGCGCAGAAGGATGCTTGGAACGCCCGTATGCAGGCAAACTACTGGCAGAAACCGAGTGAGATCACGCCGTTCAGCGGTCTTGGACCGACGGCACCGAAGACTTCGACGGGACGCTTGCTGGGGGATCTCTCTAAAACCGTGCGTCAGGCGGCTTCCGTCGGTAATCAGGCGCTCAATTCGACGACGATTCCCGGATTTTCCAACGGAGATGCCTATTGCAGTTTTACAATGCACGCCAACAGCTATGCGCTTGTCGGCAACGCGCCTTCCGTGCATTCGGACAACGGGCACCGATACTATCTGTTGGGCGACCTCAACCGCGTCGCCGGTTTTAAACGTGAGATGGGCGTATTGAGCGCCGCGCCGGTGCCTTGCAACCAGTAATTGTAAAGCGCTGTTCTACAACAGTGGATATGGTTTTCGCGGACCTCCCCCGCCGCATTCGCGGCACCCTCTCCAGTTTGGAGAGGGATGCGGGTTCGCTTGCGCTCACCCCTGTTTCGTGTGTATATCGACGCTTGTAGTATAGAGCAAAAAAAAGGGCGATGTTGTGTAATCGCCCATGATTTACAAGATGCGTGCGCGATCGGGATCACCCGGGCGGCCATCTGAAATCGCGGCCTGCGAGCAGATGGAGATGGAGATGCGGAACGGTCTGACCCGCCGCTTCGCCGGTGTTGATCACGCAACGGTAGCCGCCGGCTTCAAGGCCAAGCTCTTTGGCAAGCTTGGATGCCGTGACGAGAAGCTTGCCTGCGATGAGCGCGTCCGCGTCTGTCAGCTCGTTCAGGCCGTCAAGCGGGGCTTTGGGGATGATCAGGATGTGTGTCGGAGCCGCCGGCGCGATATCTTTGAATGCATAGACATCTTCGTCTTCATAGACTTTCGCCGAGGGGATCTCGCCACGCATGATCTTTTTGAAAAGATTGTCGTTCTGGCTCATGGTAAATTCCTAAAAAATGCGACCACATGATAAATCAGATCATTCTGATTTGCGCTATACCATTCCGCAAAGTGGCGGCGTTGTCAATCTCAACTTTTGGGGCATTTGTGTGTGACGGATCATTCTATAAGCGTTTTCTGAAGTAATAGGGGCGTCTGTGCTGTAGGCAGTAGAGGGTAAGAGGACTATATCTATATTCACGCTTGTAGAACAGAGCCTAGAATTTAGAGGAGGGCTGGTAACATTTGTATGTATCAGCGACGGGCTCTATCTGGCAAAAGATTGGCGAAAATGCTAGAAATGATAAGTCTTGGGATGTTTTGTTTGGGAGCATGCGCATGAATCGATCTTTTTTGTTTTGTATATTGGTCTCATTCCTTATCTTGGGCTGTAACGGGCAGGAGCCGGATGCGCAAGATCCCGGACAGCAGACGCCTCAGGATCCCGGACAGACGCCTCAGGATCCGGGGCAGACGCCTCAGGATCCCGGACAGCAGACGCCTCAGGATCCCGGACAGCAGGATCCCGGCCAGACCCCTCAGGATCCCGGCCAGACCCCTCAGGATCCAGATTCGCCTAAAGAGGAAACTTGTGACTCATCCATGGCGCCAGTCTGTGAGGATGGGGCCGTGAAGTCCTGTGGTCCGAATGGCAGATATGTGTACAAGGAATGTCCGATCGCGTGTGAAAATGCCAAATGTATCACGGAGTTTTCGGCAGAGACGATCGCGCCGTCGCTTGCATCGGCGGATCTCAAAGCTTATCTCGGTGCCCAGATTATCGATGGCGGTGTCAATTTTGCGGTCTATTCGGAGCATGCGACGCGAATCGAAGTGCTGGTGTTTGATTCTGCGACATCTGACAAGCCGAACAGACGTATTCCTCTGACCAAGCAGTCATCCAATATATGGACGGCATACATCAAGGGCGCGGGGGCCGGGCTGCACTATGGCTACATCGCTTTTGGCCCCAACTGGCCGTATCAGGAGGGCTTTGAACCTGGCTCGAGCACGGGATTCATCTCTGACTGCGATGCTGCTGGGAACCGTTTCAACCCGAACAAGCTGCTCATAGACCCTTATGCGAAGCGCCTGAGCGGCGATATGGATGCATCGAAAGGCGACGCGCGTACTGGAGAATCGCGCAACAGTTCGACATGGGGCGCGGCTCCGAAATCGGTCGTTACGGAAAGCCGATATGTGTGGAGTAGCAATGAATCCACATGGATTGCGAACCGACAGAAAGGGGATGCGTTTGCCAATCATGCCGTCAACGACCTCGTGTATTACGAAGTTCATCCCAAAGGTTTCACCAAAAATGCTGTGAAACTCAATGACCTCAATATTACGGTAACTGCACCCGGCACTTGGAAGGGCATTGGCGAGATGGCGCCTTACCTCAAGGATTTGGGCATCAATGCCCTTGAACTCATGCCGGTCGCCGAAAAACAGGATAGCGATACCTATTGGGGATACAACACGATTAACTATTTCGCGCCAGATATAGATAATTCAAGCGTTTCCGCGCTTTCGGGCGATGTAATAGATGAGTTCAAGTGGATGGTCGATCAGCTCCATCAGAATGATATCGAGATTATCATCGATGTCGTTTATGGCCAGACTGGCGAAGGCGGCATCAAAAAGACGAAAAAGCCCGGATCCGATCCGGCCGATCCCGAATATGAATTTGATACCGATACTGCCGCAATCTATTCATTCCGTGGTCTTGATAACAGCACATATTATATTCTTGAAGATTTTGCCGGCAAATCTAAAGCTGGTTATCTCAATCAGACTGGCGTCGGCAACCAGACGCGCGCGAATTATGGTCCGTTCAAAAAACTCATTTTCGACAGCATGCATTACTGGGTTGAGGAAATGCATATCGACGGTTTCCGCGTCGACCTCGCGTCAATTCTGGGTGTCAGGGAGGATGATATCTACAGCGACACGGGCGCGTGGTTCAACGGTGTCGCGACCACGGTCATTCAGGAGATTATCGACGACCCCGTTCTGCAGAAATACAACACGCGCATCGTGGCGGAGCCTTGGGATGGCTCGCGCTATGGCTTGGGGGGCTTTACAAAAGCCACGAATAAGCCCGGCTATGCCTGGAGCGAGTGGAACGGCCGCTTCCGCGACATGGTGAAGCGCTTTATCAATTGGGATGATTATACGCTCGCGAGTACCGACAGCATACCGCCGGCATGGGAACAGCTGATGAATCTCGGCAATCTCTTTACCGGTTCCAGTTCGCTCTTTGGCGATGACGGTCGCTCGCCATATAATTCTATCAATTATATTACGGCGCATGACGGTTTCACGCTTTATGATGTCGTCACATATACACAGAAACTCAATGGCTGCGGCAAGCTCGATCCGGCATGCTGCCAAGATCCAAATGTCTGCGATCTCAAGAGCGGCAGCGATGACAACGCCGGCCGCAACTGGTGCGAAGGCAAGTTCACCGATGAGCAGCCGCATCGCAAGGAAAATGGCCGCTGCGATGACGAGTCGAACGAAGCCATGAAGCGACAGATGATGCGCAATCTGTTCACAATCCTTTTGCTCAGCAACGGCACGCCGATGATTTATGGCGGCGATGAGCTGATGCGCACGCTGTACGGCAACAATAATCCTTACGGCAAATCGTCCGATAACGAATATAACTGGTTGCGCTGGGATGATTGGCAAAAAGATGATGAGGCCGTCCGTATGCGCGACTTCGTTAAAAATGTTATACAGATTCGTAAAAACTTTAGATCTGCTGTTGCTCAAACAACATATACTTATAATAATCTTATATGGAAAGGCCCGGATGGCGAGCCCGATTGGACCTCCAAAACCATCGGGATGTACTATAAACAGACTGGATCAACACCTGATTTATATATTATGATCAATATGGAGCCCGAAAAAGAGCAGACATTTAAATTCCCTGAAGACGGCAGTTGGAAAGTGCTTTTGGATACGCAGGTTTACTTTGATGACGGCATCTTTAACAACGA
>JAFZFY010000101.1 GCA_017555665.1 Pseudomonadota bacterium
AAAATGTATGAATGCTAGATTTATAGAAGCTGAATGCCAGATAAGGGATAAGAAATATATACAAGGTGTGCGGCTTGCGTATGGGCCGAAGTGCAAGGTGGCGGCGTATGCCCTGTGCTTCTGCCGCAAACGGTGTATGGTACGATTGGTTGCATAGGCGGAGGCTATTGCGGATCGAGGCTATGCAGGAGATGAGCACAGCCTGATCCTTTGTGTGCATTGCGGGAGCTGCCCGCATTCCCGCAATACCTTAGAAAAAGTTTATGGGGTGAACTGCCGCTTTGCCGCATGGAGCGCGACGAGAGTCATGTTGTGTACGCCGCGCGCGATGACGTGTTCCGGCGCGCGTTTCTGGCCGTTGAGCTGGTCAGAGACGGTCAGGAGCGCGGCGGCGCGGATGTTGTGTGTGGCTGCGGTACAGAGTACGGTCGCGGCTTCCATCTCGACGGCACGGATGCCGAGTTTGGCGAGTTTCTGGTAGGTTTCGAGCGGATGCCCGTAGAACCTGTCGAGACTGGCGACTTTGCCGATGTGGTGCGTGAGTTCGAGGCGTTTGGCTTCCTCGGATGCGGCGCACAGAAACTCAAAATCGGATGTGGCAGGGAAGCCGAGATCGAGGCCTGTGCCTGACATGTGCGCGTTCACGATCTCTTTGGATGTGCCGTCGCTCATGCAGGCCGCGTGTACGAGCAGCAGGTCACCCGGCTCAAGCGCGGGATCTGCGGCACCGCATGTGCCGACACGGATGAGGAACTGTGCGCCGAGCTGTATGAGCTCTTCGCAAACAATCGCGGCGGACGGCCCTCCCATGCCCGTGGTCTGGACGGTGACCGGCATGCCTTCGAACATGCCGTTAAGGCCGAACATCTTGCGGTATTCGTTTGTCAGTTCGACGTTTTGAAGGAAATTCCTTGCGATCCAGAGCGCGCGGTCAGGGTCTCCGGGCAGCAGGACGATCGGGGCGATGCGTTGGCTTCGGACGTGGATTGGCATATTTTTAATTCGTAATGCGTAATGCGTAATGCGGAAATGGCTCCACCCGGCGCTTCGCGCCGGAGGGGAGGGGGAGACGCGAACCTGGTTTTAATGCGTAATGCGTAATGCGGAAATGGCTCCACCCGGCGCTTCGCGCCGGAGGGGAGGGGGAAGCGTTCGCTGACGCGAACTCAGTTTTATGCGGAATTAGAGGCCTTCGGCTTTGGCATCGGAGTGGACGGCTTCCCTGCGCATGTCGAGGCCGCCGCAGGCGGTTCGAGATACTGTCTCGCAGAGGGCGTTTTCGATGCCATCGGCATCGAAGCCGAGTTCATGGGCGAGGTATGCGCGCGATGCGCCGTGGGCAAACACGTCCTGAAGGCCGAGGCGGCGCACGCGGATCGGCAGGCCGTGCGAGGCGATACATTCGCATACAAGCGAGCCCAGGCCGCCGATGACCGAGTGGTTTTCGGCGACGACGATATCGGTGATGCCGTCGAGCAGGTTGTGAAGCGCATGTTCGGGGAATGGCTTGATGGCGGCGACGTTCGCGTGGATGAGCGGCACGTCTTGAAGCGAAGCGGACTGCGTGGCTGTGATGCCGTATTCGGTGCAGATGCCTTCGGTGAGCAGAAGGATCTTCGCCCCCTTGTCTTTTCTGAGGATCGGCAGCGCGTCGAGCGGAAACGCGGTGCCTTCGGGGAAGATGCGGACGACTTCGCCGCGAAGCATGCGGATATATACGGGGCCTTCGATGGCTTCGGTCGCGTCCATGACGGCTTCGACCTGCGTGGCGTCCGCGCAGGTGAGGACGGTCATGTTCGGGAGCGCGCGCATGAGCGCGATATCGTCGATCGCCTGATGCGTGACACCGCCGGGGGTGGTGATGCCGGGCAGGAAGCCCATGAGGCGGACGGGTACATTCGGGTATGCGACGCTCATCGCGACCTGGTCATACACACGGCGCGTGAGGAATACCGCAAATGTATGGATATAGGGGAAAAAGCCTTCACGCGCCATCGCGCCTGCGGCGCTGATCATGTTCTGTTCCGCCATGCCCATGGAGAAATATCGGTCGGGATAGGTGTCGCGGAAGCCGTCTGCTTCGCATGATCCGGTGAGGTCGGCGGTCATGACGATGTGGTCTGGCTTGTCTGCCATCCATGCGATGAGGTGATGATAATGCGGTCTTTTGATGACAGGCAGTGACATTAGGCTTTCTCCCATTCCTGACAGATTTTTTCGTAGCCGTCGCGTTCTTCGGGGGTCTTGAAGCGGAGGTAGTGCAGGCGCGGCCACCGTTCCCGGAGCTTGTCGAGCCCATGGCAGGGATCGGTGCGGCAGATGACGACATGTGGCTTGTCGGGGTCGGTATGCGTGGCGGCACGGCAGATCGCGTCGATGTCGTGCCCGTCGACTTCCTCGGCTGTGCATCCGAAGGCTTCGATGCGCGCTTTCATCGGCTCGACACACCCGACTCCCGTCATGATGCCGTCGCACTGGAAGCCGTTGGCATCGACGAACACAAGGAGATTGCCGAGCTTGTGAAATGCCGCAGTTCCCAGGGCTTCATACGTCTGGCCTTCCTCATACTCGCCATCGGACATGAAGACGACGACGCGGCCCGTGTCGCCCTTGAGCTTTCGGGCGAGCGCGAAGCCCATGGCCTGGCTGATGGCTTGGGCGAGGCTGCCTGCCGTGACCTCGTGGCCGGGGCTGTGTTCCGCGCCGATCATCTCGACGCTTGACCCGTCCACATTGAACAGTTCAAGCCCTTTGGGATCCATGCGCCCGAACTCGATGAGCGTGGCATAGAGGACGAGCGCGTAATGCACCGGCGAAAAGATGAACCTGTCGCGATGGGGGGCTTTTTCGCCGTTATAGGCGCTGCCGGTCACGGTCTTTTTGCCTTTCTGGGGGACGCCGGGGAAGGGCGGCGGGACAGGGGCGCCTTCGGAGGGGCCGAGGTTGAGGATGCGGCCGTATAGCGCGCTGAGAATCTCGGCGCTGCTGCACGCCTGGCTCATATAGCCGCCGCCGTTTGTCAGGATGTGCCTGAGCACGCGTCTGCGGATGTTCTGTGCGTGTGATTTTTCGATATCGGACATGCTTGTTCCTGTAGGAGAAGATGAAAAGCCTCACAGCGCGCGCATTGTACCCCACTTGGACGGCAATTCATATCGCATAATTCACGGTTCTGCGGTTGCCGCACTGCCAGGCTGAGGGCGGAGCCGTGCGGGTTCATGGGCGTCGATAGGCCGGGTGACGGTAGGCGGTCGCAAGCAGGCCTGTCACCATGCGAGCGGCGGTAGCTGGTAATCGTGATTGCGTAAAAGCAGGCAGTTGTGTTATCAGAGCGTGCCTTTGAAGTGTGTTTCGGATCGATGGGAGAGGGCGGGTTTCGATCGGACAGACGCTTAGTGAAACCGGTGGAAAGAAGGAACGACTTATATGTCTTTGGCAGAGGGTGAAGTAAAGACCCATGACACGGCATCAACGCTGATCGTGGTTGGCTCGATAGCATTGGACACGGTATCCACGCCGTCCGCATTGGATCACAAGGGTCTTGGCGGATCAGCGACGTATTTTTCGGCATCAGCAGGGCTGTTGTGCTGTCCGCAGGTCATCGCCGTGCTGGGCGAAGATTTTGACAGATCGCAGCTCGATTTTCTGACGGCGCGCGGCGTGGATCTGTCGTATGTCAAGACCGTGGCGGGCAAGACGTTTCAGTGGCAGGGCACGTATGGCGAAGAGCTTGGCGAAGCGACGACGCTGCGGACGGATCTGAACGTGTTCGCGAATTTCGAGCCTCATCTCGATGAAGCGCAGAAGCATTGTGATTTCCTGTTCCTGGCGAACATCATTCCGCAGCTTCAGCTGCAGGTCGTGGCGCAGGCACAGGCGAAGTTCGTGGCGGCGGACACGATGAACCTGTGGATCAACACGGAAAATGAGACGCTCCGCAAGGTGCTGGCAAAGATCGATCTTCTGGTGCTGAACGAGGCCGAGGCGCAGCTTTTGAGCGGCGCGAAGACGATCGTGGATTCTGCGAAAGCGATCCAGGAGATGGGGCCGCGCACCGTGGTGATCAAGCGCGGCGCGTTTGGCGCGTTCATGCTTCACGAGGACGAGATATTCGCGTGTCCCGCGTATCCGACGCAGAACATCGTGGACCCGACGGGCTGTGGCGACACCTTTGCCGGCGGCCTGATGGGCACGCTCGCGCGTCACGGCAGGGTGGATGACGCGACCCTGCGAGAAGGCATGGTCGTGGGCACCGCGCTCGCCAGCTTCACGATCGAGGGGTACAGCCTTGACGGGCTCAAGGCGGCTGATATCGCGAAGCTTCGCGAACGCTATGCGCGTCTTGAGGCTTTGACGCGGTTTGGCAAATTCGATATGTGAGCCGACGGGCTTGTGGGCATATCGAGCATGAAGGCAGGCGCGTATTGCGGACGCAATAGCGCCTGCGCGTCACGCCGTATCGGCGCTAGCCGATAGGCGGGTTTCGGGAATAAAGGCAGGCGCGTATTGCGGATGCAATCGCGCCTGCGCATCACGCCGTATCGGCGCTAGCCGATAGGCGGGTTTCGGAAAAAAGGGGCTTAGGCCGCCAGAAGGGAAGTGATCGATGTCATTTAAAGAGCAGAGACTTGGTGAATTGCTGCTTCGCAGCCAGATCGTTACGGGTGCCCAGCTTGAAGCGGCACGCAACGAGCAACGCAAATCGGGCGGGCGTCTTTCCGGACAACTGACAAAGCTCGGGTTTGTCCGCGAACAGGATATGACGAACTTTTTGAGCCGCCAGTTCGGCGTGCCGTCGGTTCGCCTTGAGGAGATCCAGAGCATCAGTCCGGATGTGATCAAGCTGATCCCGCGCGACAAGGCGGTCAAGCATACCTGCCTGCCGATCAACCGTGTGGGGCAGACGCTTGTGGTCGCGATGGGCGATCCGACAGATATGTTCGCGATCGATGACCTCAAGTTCATGACAGGCTACAATATCGAGGTCGTGGTCGCCGGCGAGCAGGCGATCATGGAGGCGATCGACAAGTACTATGAGGTCCAGAAGCAGGCGGATGCCCCGGCGGCTTCGCAGAGCACGGATGACGCGCTCCAGGGCATGGGCATCGATGATTTCAACCTCGAAGATATCGAATATGGCGAGGAAGAAGAGAACGTCAATGCCGTGGACCTTCAGAAACAGGCAGACGAAGCGCCTGTCGTCAGGCTCGTCAACGCGATTCTCGTCGACGCGATCCGCCTGAAGGCTTCCGATATCCACATGGAGCCGTATGAGAAATCGATGCGCATCCGTTTCCGCGTGGACGGCGTGCTCAAAGAGGTGATGAAGCCGCCTTTGAAGCTCCGCAACGCGATCGTGAGCCGTATCAAGATCATGTCAAGCCTCGACATCGCCGAGCGCCGTCTGCCTCAGGACGGCCGTATCAAGCTGAAACTGGGCGGCGGACGCGAGATGGACTTCCGTGTGTCGATCCTCCCGACGCTTTTCGGCGAGAAGGTCGTTATGCGACTGCTCGACAAGTCGAACCTTCAGCTCGACATGACGAAGCTCGGTTTCGAGCCTGCCGCGCTCAAAAACTTTAAAGACGCGATCCATCGTCCTTATGGCATGGTGCTCGTGACCGGCCCCACGGGGTCCGGCAAGACGACGACGCTTTACTCGGCGCTCAGCGAGCTCAATCAGCCGACAGAGAATATCTCGACGGCGGAAGACCCGGTCGAGTTCAACTTGATGGGCATCAACCAGGTGCAGATGCACGACGCGATCGGCCTGAACTTCGCGGCCGCGCTCCGAAGCTTCTTGCGTCAGGATCCTGACATCATCATGGTCGGCGAGATCCGAGACTTTGAAACGGCTGAAATCGCGGTCAAATCGGCATTGACGGGCCACATGGTGCTGAGCACGCTGCATACGAATGACGCGCCTTCGACGGTAAGCCGTCTGCTGAACATGGGCATCGAGCCGTTCCTCGTCTGCAGCTCCGTGAACCTGATTCTGGCGCAGCGTCTTGCGCGTAAGCTGTGCGCGAACTGCAAGAAACGCGCGAATATCGACCCGCAGGCGCTTCGCGACGCGCAGGTGCCCGAAGACCGCATCGCCGGTGCGGAGATCTACGAGCCGGGGCCCGGCTGCGACAAGTGCAATAACGGTTACAAGGGGCGTGTCGCGCTTTACGAGGTCATGGTGTTTGGCGAGGAGCTCCGCTCGGCCGTGTTGCAGGGATATTCGACGGCTGAACTCAAGGCGGAGGCGATCCGTCTTGGCATGCAGACGCTCCGTATGGCAGGGCTGAACAAGGCGCTTGAGGGCATGACGAGCATCGCCGAGGTCTGCCGTGTGACGGCACCGGATTGATCGGCTGCTTGAGGCGTGATGTGTCACGTGAGACGTTCCACGGAGCGTCTTTACAATAGGTGCGGCGCTTTCGCATTCGCGATACGCGCCGTTTTTCTTCTTGTTGCGGCGCTTTCGCATTCGCGATACGCGCCGTTTTTCTTCTTGTTGCGGCGCTTTCGCATTCGCGATACGCGCCG
>JAFZFY010000102.1 GCA_017555665.1 Pseudomonadota bacterium
CAATCGTGCGGTGTCATCATGGCTACAGTCAGAATTCTCGGCATTGATCCCGGTTCCAGATATATGGGATATGCCGTCATCGAACAGGAAGGCTCTCGCTTGCGGTATGTCGATGCCGACAGGCTCGTCCTCGGAGATGCGCCGTTTACGCAGAGGCTGCTTTGCATAGACGATTTCCTGAATCATTACCTCGAACGGATGCAGCCCGATGAGGCCGCGTTTGAGGGCATATTTCATCAGAAATTCGCCGATGCCGCCATCAAGCTCGGCCATGCACGCGGTGTCGCGATCGTCGCATGCGCGCGCTTTGGCATGCCGCTCTTCGAGTATTCGCCTACCGATGTCAAGCAGAGCGTCACTTCATACGGGCGTGCCGAAAAGACACAGGTCGCCGGCATGGTCCGCTTCCTGCTCGGCGTGCGCCAGGAACTCCCGGTCGACGCTACGGACGCACTCGCCATCGCGATATGCCATGCAAACCGCAGAGGGAGCTTCGGAAACGGCGCGTGAGGTCGTGGAACACGGACAAAAAAAGCCCGGCATCTGCCGGGCTTTTTTTACGATTTAGGCTTTAAGACAGCATTACATCGCGGGGATCGTGCTCGCGTCGATCGTCTGAATCTCTGCATTCGCATAGTTCGTCATCGTGATGTTCTTATCCTGGTCGATGCTGATCTCGCCGAGGACAACGCCGTCTTTTTCAACGATCATACGGTTCTCTGTCACAGCCGTGAACTTGAGGGCATCGCCATTTTCATTCACTGCGGTCACCGTGCCGTCATCGCCCGGGATGTATTCGAAATTGCCGCCGATCGGGTTGTGGCCCATGAAGAACTCGATGATGTTGATGATCATCCAGTCGAGCCAGATCACGGTTCCGTAAGCGGGAATGATCGTGAAGCACCACATGACGAGCGTCTGGACAAAGACGTTGGAGTGGACGTCTTTGTTAAAGTTGTAGAGCAGACGGGTCAGGCCGAAACTGCCGAAGCAGCCCTGCAGGCAGAGACCAAAAATAACGGCGATAGCAGAGGCTTTTAACCAACGTTTCATATCTTCTCCTTAAACATACCGATGAAACGGATGAAATAACACGGCTCAGATGCCGAAAATAAGGCAATAACGCCATAAAAAGCATGATTACTCCGAATTTGTGAAAAATTCAATGTCACGGCAGAAAATACCCCAGAGGACGTTACGGTTCTGCTGCCCTCTAAATCATGAGCATTTCAACACCTTTTGCGCCTGTAAGCAGTCGAATATTATACCCTCAGGGCAATCGTTCCCGTGCGGCTAACGACTGCCTGCCCTCTACTGCCGACTGCCTGTCCGCAATGCCCTCCATACGTCAGATAAGTCTATGGGCTGAACAGTAACCGTCTGTTGAAAATTGCCGATGACCGACGTGTCAAATGCGCGAAAAAATGGTATCATTATGCGCGTGATTTCAGCGATACAAAATCGCTTGTTTTGGGGACAGTCCTTATGCTCAGAAAAAAAGTATTGTTTTATGTGGGGCTCAGCGCGTTGATCTGTGCCGGATGTGCATCAGAGGGCTCCAATCAGCTTACGATAAGCTGCACCTGCCAGCCGACGCAGCTTTGCTGTGACAATGTCTGCGTGGAATACATCACGGATCGGAATAACTGCGGCGGCTGTGATGTCGTATGTTCGCCAGAAGAATCCTGCCTTGGCGGCGAATGCACGACGGCCACCGATCTTTGCGGCGGCTGCCAAAATGACACAGAGTGTTGCGGCTACGAATGCATCGACACGTCATCGGATCCGCATAACTGCGGCGGATGCGGGATCACATGCGGCACCAGTGAGACGTGCAGCGGCGGTTCGTGTACCTCTGTGACGGATGCCTGCGGCGGCTGTTCATTTGGGCTGGAATGTTGCGGCTATGCCTGTGCCGATACGTATTCGGATCCGCTCAACTGCGGCACATGCGGGAATGCATGTCCGGACGGCATGGTCTGCAAGAACGGCCGCTGCGCGGACGTGGTCGTTCAGTCGTGCTCGGATACCTGCCAGCAGCCGCGCATGTGCTGCGGTGAAGTGTGCATCCATCCGCTGGCTGATACCAAGAACTGCGGTTCATGCGGGTTTGAATGCGACGACAATCAGCACTGCATCAACGGGCGTTGCATGACCGTAAGCACGGGCGGCTCGTGTGATTCCGGCTGTCAGAACGGCACATGTTGCGGCGATACATGCACAGACCTCAAGACGGATCCGAAAAACTGCGGCTCATGCGGGAATGCATGCGCGGCCGGCGCGTTCTGCCGCAACAGCGTTTGCTCGGCGGCGTGTATCTGCCCCAGCAACCAGGTATGCAACCCGTCCGGGGAATGTGTCGAGCCCTGCGGCGGTCTCGGCTGCGACAAGTCGCAGATCTGCTGCAACGACAAATGCGTGGCATTTGACACGGCAGAGCATTGCGGCTCATGCGAAAATCAGTGCTCCGGCGCTACGCCGGTGTGCAGCGGCGGGACTTGTTCCGCCGGCTGCCAGGACACGCCGGAGTCGACGCTTTGCAACGGCAGATGCGTCAACACGACGAACGATAACGAGAATTGCGGCACATGCGGCAAGAAGTGCGGCGCATCCCAGCAGTGCGCGGCGGGGAATTGCGAATGCAAGCCCAAATCGTGTACCGAGCTCGGAAAGTCTTGTGGCACGACGGATGACGGATGCGGCAACGCCTTGAATTGCGGCGCTTGCGCCGATGGTGAGACGTGTAATGACGGCGTGTGCGGATGCAAGCCCAAGTCGTGTTCGGAGCTCGGCATGAACTGCGGCACGGTGGGCGACGGCTGCGGCGGCTCGCTCAACTGCGGCTCTTGTCCGTCTGGGCAGACTTGCAATAATGGCGTGTGCGGATGCAAGCCCAAGACTTGCTCGGATCTCGGCAAGAACTGCGGCACGCTCGATGACGGCTGCGGCGGCTCGCTCAACTGCGGTTCGTGCGCCTCCAATCAGACATGCACGAACAATGTCTGCAACTGCAACCCGACGACTTGCAATGCCCAGGGCAAAAACTGCGGCTCCATCAGCGACGGCTGCGGCGGTTCGCTCAACTGCGGCTCGTGCAGTTCCCCCAATACCTGCCAGAGCAACGTCTGCAAATGCTCGCCAAAATCCTGCAGCGAGCAGGGCAAAAACTGCGGCTCCATCAGCGACGGCTGCGGCAAGACGATCGAATGCGGCTCGTGCCCGTCCGGACAGTCGTGCAAGAGCAATGTCTGCAAGTCGAACACGGTCGCGAACACCTACCCGACGCGAAAGAGCATCAAGGGGCTTCAGCCCGATTTCCAGGATCCCAACCAGGTCATCGGAAACGAGACGCACGGCGTCGCCATGAACCTCGTCTGGCAGTCCTGGCAGCCGTCTCAGACCGGCTCGTGTTCCGGCGGCCAGGTCAAATATGACGGCAACTGCTTCTCGATCGATGTCACGACGGCCAACACGATCAAGACGTATTCGGATGCCGGTGTCGTCGTCACTGCCGTCGTTTACGGCGTGCCTGCCTGGGCGCGGCGCTCTTGCAATAACAACATCATCGTCGCCGATTATTTCTGTGCGCCGACAGAGGCCGGCGCCAATGACTATGGCCGCTTCGTCGGGTTCCTCGCCAATTATTTCAATGGCGAGCAGGGGCACGGCAGGATCGCGGATTTCGTCATCCATAACGAGGTCAATGCATCCGAGTGGTTCAATCCCGGCTGCCAGAAGGGCACTTGCAACATCGATACATGGACGACCGTCTATGCCCAGAGCTGGAACGCGGCTTATGATTACGCGCGCAAAGAGCAGAAAAACGCCAAGGTGCTCATCTCGTTTACGCACTTTTTCGGCTCGACATTCGACAGCAAAATCAACGAAACGCGCCCGATTGTCAGCGCCGAGACGTTCCTCAAAAAACTGGTTCCCAAGCTCGGCAACCGCGATTGGCGCGTGGCGTGGCACGCCTATCCGCCCAACCTGACCTCGCCGAATTTCGGCGCGGACGACTGGCCGCGCATCACGTTCGGCAACATCGGCGTCCTCGAAGGCTGGCTCCGCAAAAACTACCCGAATGACCCGCATGCATGGGAAATCCAGCTGACCGAAAACGGCATCAACGGGGTCAATGCCGGCATGTATGCACAGCAGAACAGCCAGCTCTGTCAGGCTTTCCGCAATCTGCTCGGAACGCCCGGTGTCGAGAGCTTCATCTATCACCGCCTTGTGGATCACCCGACCGAAGTCGCGGCAGGCCTCGGATGCGGTCTTTGGGCCTCAAACGGCGCCCTCAAGCCGGCTTGGACGACGTTCGCGCTCGCAAACCGGAATGTCAGCGGTTATCCCGCCTGCGGTTTCGAATACCTGCCCTATGTCAAGATGACGCGGTACAGCAAAAACGGCATGCACTGGATCACCACGCGCCAGCCGCCTTCGGGCTTCAAGGAAGAGCAGTCCTGGCGCATTCGGCGCACGCCCGACAGCAATACGCAGCTCGTCTTTGAATGCCGCGTCGGCGGGGCATCCGGCTCGCATGCCATGATCTCGCCAGACCCCAACTGCGAGGGGCAGTTCAGCATGGGGCCGATGGGCTATGTCTATACAAAGCAGGTTTCCGGCACCATTCCCATCTATCGCTGTTACGTGAACGGAAGCGGCTCGCATTTCGTCTCGCCGGCATCCAACTGCGAGGGACAGAAGACGGAAAGCCTCGTCGGTTACGTATATCCCAACTGATTTTTTCGGGCGCCGGGCTATCTGCGATACGCCCGGCCGCGGCGCTATCGGCCAGGCCGATACGCGCCGCTTTTTTTCAGACGCCGTCCCTGCGGCATTTCCTTTGCGCTGAGGTCACATGATCCCCTATTTTCGATGCACTCCCAAAGTTGCCCTGCAGACCGCTGAAAATAACGTCCAGACCGTCATGGTCGGGCAGCAGCCTGTCAGCCTCAAGGCCCTCCAGGTTCACATCGTCGATTTTCTGCTCCGTTTTCCGGATTCTGCGCTCGACGAGATCCAAACCGCGCTCGTGATGATGACCGGCAAGCCCTGCACCCCCGACGAGATCAGCAATGCCCTGGATGCGCTGTGTGCCCAGGAGATCGCGGCATGCCGTCCTGCCGAACCCCGGATCGCGATGCCTTATCCGATTGACCATGCCTGCGAGATGTGCGGCTGCTCGTGTATGGCACAGCTCGTCGGGCCGCTCTCGGATCTGGAGCATCAGAACGTGCTCGAAGCGCATCGCGACCTGCCCGAAAGCGCGGGCGTGCCCAAGGATGTCAACCCGATCATGAAGGGGCTCAAGCCGGACGGCTCATGCCTGTATTTCCTCAATTTCCCGGGCAAGCGCTGCATCTTTCTCGACAAAGACCACAAATGCACGATTCACGGGCATTTCGGGGCTGCCAAAAAGCCGGCGGCGTGCCGCCGTTTTCCGATCATCGCGATTCGCACCGAATCGGAGATCCGCATCGGCATCAAGCCCTATTGTTATGCCAATTACCGCTGTTGCAAGCTTGATCCGGCTGAACCTGCGGCTGTCGAGAATTACCGCAAAGACCCGGAAATGGCTGAGATGCTCGACGATTTGATTCAGAATGCCGCCTTCCGGCCGGTCATCCGCATCAACGATCCCGAAGAGGCGCTGCAGGCGCGTATCCAGGAGACGCAGATCATGAGCTGGCTTCAGTCCGATATGAACTACGCCTCCCTGCTCGCTTCGCTGGCGCGAGGCTCGCAAGCCCGGCTCGACAAGCTGCCCAAGCCGTTCGTGCAGGAAGTCCAGAAGGCTTTTCGTGCGCTTTCGGGGATGCTCGCCCAGGAAGCCGAGAAACTCGGCACGACAGCGCATGCGCGCCATGCGCGTGAGCTTTGCGAATGCCTGAACCGCCCGATGGTCGACTTCGCGCTGCTTGCGGACGGTCATCCGTTTGCCCGATATGCCCGATATGCCCTTTTTGAGGCCGTATTTCTTCGCGAGACGTCGCGTTTTCCTGCCGTGTCTCTGGGTACATTCGGCATCGCGCTGGGCGCTCTGGCGGCCGCTCAGGACCCCGAAAATGCCTCTGACCACCTCACGGCATGGATGCGCCTGTTTGCCCAGACACAGGCTTTTGCCATGCTGTTTCCGACACCGCAGGCGATGTCTGCGCTCATGCGGCATCTGTAGGCTTTTCGGGCACAAAGATGAAATTGCGCGGCCGTATCGGCCCGTTGCCGATAGGCCGCGCCAAGCCCGCCGTATCGGCGCAGCCGATAGGCGGGCCCTAAAAACTGCACTCGCGAATCTCTGCAAAAACGTTTAAACTTACGCGCGGCGTTTTTCCGCGTTCTCTTCTCTTTTCTGGAGGAAATTTATGGCGATACATCCACAGGCCGGCAAGAAGGCGGCTCCGAGCGATCTGACGAACATCCCACGGCTGATGTCCGATTATTTCACGATACAGCCGGATATGAGCCTGCCGGAATGCCAGGTGTCGTTTGGCACGAGCGGTCATCGCGGCGTGTCGTCCAAGGGCTCCTTCAACGAGCGGCATATCATCGCGATCAGCCAGGCCGTGGCGGAATACCGCAAACAGGCGAATATCAACGGTCCGCTCTATATCGGCATGGATAGTCACGCGCTCAGCGAGGCGGCGTTCATCTCGGCGCTTGAGGTGCTGTGCGCGAATGACGTTCAGGTCGTCGTGCAGACGGGGTTCAGCTATACGCCGACACCGGTCGTGAGCCACGCCATTTTGCGGCATAACCGGGGCATGCGCGACGATGACCCGGCGCGTGCGGACGGCATCATCATCACGCCGTCGCACAACCCGCCGATGTATGGCGGCTTTAAGTACAATCCGCCGACCGGCGGCCCGGCGGGAACCGATATCACCAAGTGGATCCAGAATCGCGCGAACGAGATCCTTCGCGGCGCGTGCAAGGACGTGCGCCGTGTCGTGCTCGACATCTCGCGTGCGCATGAGAATCTTCATGCCGAGGATTATATCGAGCCTTATGTCGCAGATCTTCGCAACATCATCGATATGGATGCGATCGCCGATTCGGGGATTCATCTGGGGGTCAATCCGCTCGGCGGGTCAACGCTCGATTTCTGGGATCGCATCGGCGAGTATTACTGCCTGAACCTGACGAACACGCAGCCGTTTATCGATGCCTCTTTCAGCTTTATGACGCTCGATCACGACGGCAAGATCCGCATGGACTGCTCATCGCCATATGCGATGGCATCGCTGATTGACATGAAATCCGAGTTCGATCTGGCGTTCGCGAACGACCCGGATGGCGACAGGCACGGCATCGTGACGCGCCGCGGCTTGATGAATCCGAACCACTATCTGGCCGTGATGATCGAGTATCTGTACACGACGCGCAAGCAGTGGCCTGCCGGCATGAAAGTCGGCAAGACGCTCGTGTCGAGCGCGCTCATCGACAGGGTATGCGCGGGGATCGGGCGTGACGTGTACGAAGTCCCGGTCGGTTTCAAGTGGTTTGTGGACGGGCTTTTCAGCGGCCTGCTCGGCTTTGGCGGCGAAGAGTCTGCCGGCGCGTCGTTCCTGCGGTTCGACGGCGGCGTGTGGTCTACGGATAAAGACGGCATGATCCCGTGCCTGCTGGCGGCCGAGATGACGGCCAAGACTGGGCTTGATCCGGCGGCTCGTCATGAGGCGCATGTCCAGAAATACGGGCTTCCGGCCTATGGGCGCATCGAGACTGCGGCGGATGCGCGGGTGCGCAAGACGCTGGGCGCGCTTTCGGCTGACCGCATTCATATCACCGAACTCGCGGGCGAAAAGATCGACAGCATCCTCACGCATGCGCCGGGGAACGGTGCGGCCATCGGCGGCCTCAAGATCTGCTCGCAGAACGGCTGGTTTGCGGTGCGACCCTCCGGCACCGAAGATATCTACAAGATCTATGCGGAGAGCTTCAAAGGCGAGTCGCATCTCGCGGAGATCCAGGCGCAGGCCGTCGAGATCGTCAACGAGGTCACAAAGGCTTAGTTGAGGATTTGGCGCTTTTCTGCGACTGAGGATATGGCTTTGATTTAGGATTATGATCCTGGATTCAGAAATTCAGGATTTCGCATGAACAGGTAGGTTACGCTATGCAGATCATTGAAAACCATGTGCTTTCATCATACACGACCATGGGTATTGGCGGAAATGCGCGTAAATATATCGAAGCCGCATCCGTCGAAGAGCTTGTGGAAGCCTTGAAGATCGCGAAAGAAGAGGCTCTGCCGGTGTTTGTCCTCGGCGAGGGCAGCAACGTGCTGATCGATTCCAAAGGCTTTATGGGATGCGTGATACGCCCGATGATGCGCCAGGTCGACTGGCAGCCGCAGTCGGATGGCTCGACGCTTGTCACGGTTGGGGCAGGCGTGAGATTTGACGATATCGTCGCGGAGAGCTGCCGCCGAAACCTCGGCGGCATCGAGGCTTTGAGCGGCATTCCGGGGTCTGCAGGCGGTAGCCTCGTTCAGAACATCGGCGCATACGGGCAGGAGATATCCGAGGTCTTTGTCAGCGCCGAGGCCGTGGATATACACGACGGCGAAAGCATCCGTCTGATGCCTGCAAATCTTGAGTTTGCGTATCGCCATACCGCCCTCAAGACGGCCGATAATCCGTTCGTGATCACGTCGCTCACGCTTCGGCTTGTGCCGTTTGATGCCGATAAAGCCGCCGCGAGATGCGCCGCGCACGGCTTTAAGAAGATGGCGCTGACCAAGCCGCAGAGCGCGTCTGCGCTGCGCAGTATCGTGCTTGAGACGCGCCGCTCAAAGGCGATGTGCTATGACAGGGACGATGTCAACACGCACAGCGTCGGGAGCTTTTTTGTCAATCCGGTGGTGCCTGGCGAGGATGCACAGCGCATCAATGCCGCGAGCATCATCAAGAATCACAAGCCGATGCCGAGCTTCCCGGCAGAGGGCGGCAAGACAAAGCTGTCAGCGGCATGGCTCATCGAGCAGGCTGGCTTTAACAAGGGATACAGCTTGCGCGGTGCCGCGCTCAGCGATTATCACTGCCTGGCCATTATCAACCGCCTCAATGCCACATCCGACGATGTTATCGCGCTTGCGCAGGATATCGTCACGCGCGTCTATCTGCAATTCCGTGTCGAGCTTCAGCCTGAGGTCGTCTATCTTTCCCCAAATGGGATCGCGCCGCTCCCATGTTCGGCAAAAGAGGCCGAGGTCTATGGTGCGCCGCTTCGCCCTAACCCCCTGTTTCTCTAAATATGATGAAAAAACTTCTTCCCGTATTGCTCGCAACAGCCTGTCTTGCCTCTGCCTGCGCCACGACAACGCCCGCGCCGAATCCAGCGGTCGCTGTCCAGCCTCAGGCACCGCAAGCGGAGGCGCAGACTTCCGAATCGACTGATACTGAACAGCCGCAGATGCCGCCGGGGCTTACGTTTGACGATATTCAGCCGTTCGCGAATCGTGTCGAGTGGCCTGAAATGTCGGCAGACCAAACGCCCGTTTATCAAATCCAAAGCGGCACGGATGACGGCGTATGGGTCGAAGGCAAGGGCTATTTTAAAGGCTCTCTGGATGATGTCTATGCCGATTTGACCGATGTCTCGATCATGGGGCCTAATCATCTTACAGAAGATATCGTCCGCGATGCCTTTGTCGAGACCCCGAACCAGACCACATACGTCATGCATATCAAGATGAAGTATGTCCTGTCGATCTCGTTCGATCTCGGGGCGACGATCGACACGCTTTATGAGGGCCAGGATCGCGCGGGATATCTCTTTCACAACGAGAAGATCGACGGCACTTCGTTCATCAAGATGATCTCGACAACGATCGTGGTCAAAGAATTGCCCGATCACATGTTCAGCGTGGAAATGCTCAGCATCAACAAGGCCACGCAGGACAAAGAGGATGAATGCCGTCGGTTCATTCAGAATTTGTTCGGCTATTGGGCGATCAAATCTCAGTCTCGGTGAGTGGTTTGGCTTTCCCTGATCTCGCCCGCCACTTTGCGGGGCTGGTGAGATCAAGGCCGTTATCTTCACGCTGCTAGAACAGAGCCCATAAAAAAAGCCGCCCGAAGGCGGCTTTTTTATTCAAGGCAAACGTTTTTATTGCTTGGAGAAGAACTCGCCGCTGTTGTTGCCGGAATACGAATCGTAGGTCACGCGCTGTTTGTTCGTGTTGGCGTTGTTGGAGCCGATGAGCGTGATCGAACCGTTCGTGTTGGAAGCGACGATTTCGGTGTGATGCGAGTTGAGCCAGATATCGCCCGGTTTCGCGCTGCTGCGAGAAACGCTGTGATACCCTTCATTACCGGCGGCGCAATAATCGCGGATCTTGGAAACACCGACATAATGGGGGCCGAACATGCCGACGTTCTGGAGGACAGCGGTTACAAAGTTAGCGCAGTTGCAGTCGTACCCGTAGTTGTAATCGGAGCCGCCCCAGCTGACATCGATGAGGTTCGGGAGGATCGGTTCATTGTAGATGAAATCCTTGGTGAACATGTTTGTGGTGGAGTAGAGGTACCTTTCGGCATAAGCGACAGCGGCCTGACCGTTTCCGGAACCAGCGTTATTGCCGCCCTGGTTGCCCTGATCGGTCTGAGCAGGTGCCTGCGTCTGCTGATTGCCCTGGTTTGCGTTTGCTTTGCCGGGGATGAGGAGGCGCTGACCGACATTGATGACGTTCGGATTGCGGATGTTGTTGGCATTGGCGATGGTCATGTAGCCGCCGGGGACATTGAATCTTGCCGCGATTCCAGAGAGCGTGTCGCCGGAAACGACGGTGTAATATTCATCCTGGCCGCCATTTGACTGGACCTGAACAGCCTGTGTATCAGGGGTGACCTCAGGCTTGGTGGCATTGGCATCGGTGGATGCGCCGGCTCCCGGAATCGTGATTTTCTGACCGACATAGATGAGGTTCGGGTTGGCAATGCCGTTGTAATTTGCGAGTGCCTGATAGCCGCCAGAGACGTTGAATCTTGTGGCGATGGCAGAGAGCGTGTCACCGGAAACGACGGTATAGACGGTACCGGCGGCATTATTCTGAGCCTGCTGTGCCTGCGGGGCTTCGCCACTTGAATTGCCCTGATTGGCGGTCTGACCGCCCTGTGTGGTGGCCGTCGTGACATCGGCACCGCCGCCTGTCGGGGTGTTTTTATCGACGATTCCCAGACGGGAAGACTGAATTTTGCCGAGCAGACGGCAGATGTTGCCATAAGTCTGCGGACCGGCGAAAATATCGATATGGTTGCCCTTGATCGCGCCGCCGGTATCATCGGCGCTCATGACTTTGCCGTATTCCTCGACATACACTTTCGTGCCGTAAGGAATGACGCTCGGATCGACTGCGATCTGCTCGAACGGGCGTGTGATGGTTGCATGCGCGCCGCCCACGCCTGGCGCGAATGTCGCTTTGCCGCCGCTTTTGCCGGCATATTTGATGTGATCGCCCTGAAGGGTCTGGCCTGTGCCCTGCATCGTCACACCGACGTTCTGAGAGCTTGGCAGAACGCTGCCGTCTTTGTTGATACCCAAAAATCCGCGCGAAAACTCACGATTGCCGAGTTCCGGGACTTTCACCGTGTCCGTCAGGCCATGATTGGCATAAAACGGATCATCTTCCACTGCATACGAATAATGCGTCACTTTGAAGCGCGCACCACCCTGAATCCATGATTGTACTGAGGGCTTCTGAGCATTGTCGTTGTCTGGCATGGTCTTTTCTCCTTATCGTTATATCCAGTTACTCATCTTCGCCTATCCTATAGCAGTATGAATACTATGCGTCCTCCGCATGCATGTCAAACATTTGTTACACTTTTTTGCTTGACTGGCTGTTTTTTGTGCCAATCTGTGTGTATCCGTTTGACCTACATGTGTGCGTTAGCATCTGCCGTATCCCCCGGGACATCCCCTCGGCAAATCGCGTTCCGCCCGCATTTGCAATACCCACACGCCTTTCGTGTGCACGGGGGGAGGCACTCGATGCGCTTGCGCGACTGCTGGCATGCGCTTGCTATGTGAGATTTGGTTACGATTGATAAACTGTGATACTCAGATGTTTTTATTCCCGAGTGGCAAAAGTTCCTGTGCGGCTGACTGCTGCCTGCCATCGACTGCCTACTGCCTGGTCCGCAATGAACGCCATACTTCAGACCCGTCTGTGGACAGCGTCGTAACCCCCTTTTTTCTCGCCTATCGTGATACACTCGCAGAAATCTGTGGCTTGTGATAAAAGGGATGCCTGATTTTCTGTGCGGCCTTGGCCGTGCTTTGCATTTTCAGGGGAAAGTACCATGAATTCAACTGCCATAATGTTGCTTCATTGTCCGGATACGCAGGGCATCATTTCCGAGATCACGCGTTTCATCACGGATAATCACGGGAATATCATTGACCTCGATCAGTATGTCGACCACATCGACAATATGTTTTTTATGCGCCTGGAGTGGCAGCTCGACAACTTCCTGATTGCGCGCGAAAAAATCGCTGATGTGATCGAGACGTTGTATGCCCAGCGCTACCAGATGACATTCGATCTCTATTTCAGCGACGAGCCGCCTAGAATGGCGATCTTTGTCAGCAAAATGAGCCATTGTCTTTATGATCTTCTGGCGCGTTATCGCGCTGGCGAATGGAATGTCGAGATCCCGTGCATCGTGAGCAATCATGAGGATCTGCGCTATATCGCCGATCAGTTTGAGATTCCCTATTATGTCTGGTCGATCCATAAAGATCATTCAAACAAGGCCGAAGTCGAAAAAGCCGAGCTCGAACTGCTCAGGGAAAAACGAGTGTCGTTTATCGTGCTTGCCCGTTATATGCAGATCATCAGTGACGAGCTGATTTCCGCATACCCGCATAATATCATCAATATCCACCACTCGTTCCTGCCGGCATTTATCGGTGCAAAGCCGTACCATCAGGCATTTGAGCGCGGTGTCAAGATCATCGGGGCCACAAGCCACTACATCACGGCAGATCTCGATGCTGGTCCTATCATCGAGCAGGATGTCGTGCGCATCACGCACCGCGACACGCCCGAAAGCCTGGTACTCAAAGGCCGCGACCTCGAAAAGATCGTCCTCTCAAGGGCAGTGACGAAACATATCGAGCGCAAGATCCTCACCTATCACAACAAGACGATTATCTTTAATTGAGCCGTATTCTGCCGAGAGGGAACATGAAGAAAAAAACGACCGAGCCGACGCCAGTATCTATCCAGACAGTCTCGCTATGCGAGACTGCGCGCCAGCGCTATCTGAATTATGCACTCAGCGTCATCACCAGCAGAGCCCTTCCCGATGTCAGGGACGGTATGAAACCCGTGCAGCGCAGGATTCTTTACGGCATGCACGAGATGCACCTCACGCATGATGTCAAATACCAGAAGAGCGCACAGGTCGTCGGTCAGGTCATGGGCAGGTATCATCCTCACGGGGATAGTGCCATTTACGATGCGCTCGTCAGGCTGGCACAGCCGTTTACGATGCGGTATCCGTTCGTGGATGGGCAGGGCAATTTCGGCTCTATGGACGGTTATCATGCCGCTGCCATGCGCTATACCGAGGCCAGGCTTCAGCCGATCGCGGACGCGATGCTCGAAGACCTCAACGAGCATGTCGTCGCATTCCAGCCCAATTATTCCGGCACGTTGCGCGAGCCGACGGTTCTCCCGACGGCCATCCCGACGCTTCTTGTCAACGGTTCAAAGGGCATCGCCGTCGGCATGGCGACCGATATCCCGCCGCATAACCTCTCCGAGACGATCGACGGATGCATCGCCATGATCGGCAATCCCGATATCTCGCTTGAGGAGCTCTGCAAATACATTCCGGGACCCGATTTCCCAACCGGTGGCTGCATCCTCACTTCGCCAGAAAATATCAGAAAAGTCTATGAGACCGGTCATGGGCCGATCGAGATACAAAGCGAGTATCGTGTCGAACAGGAGGGAAAAAAGACTCGGATCATCATCACGAATATACCGTATCAGGTCAACAAGCGTGATCTCTGCAAAGAGATCGCCGCGCTGATCGAGTCGAACAAGCTCCCGCTGCTCACGAATGTACAGGACGAGTCGACGACGGATGTCCGTATCGTGCTTGACCTGAAAAATGGGGCCGATCCCAATACGGTCATGGCTTATCTCTTCAAACACACGGATCTGCAGACGCGCTTCAATGTCAACATGACGTGCATCGTCCCCGGCGCGCCGCGCGAAGATTCCGATCAGCCGGTCTATTTGCCAAGACGGCTCGGATTGCGCGAAATCCTCAGGTATTTCCTAGATTTCAGGCTCGATGTCGTCACAAAGCGGATGCAATATCAGCTCGCACAGTTCGAGGCGC
>JAFZFY010000103.1 GCA_017555665.1 Pseudomonadota bacterium
CGGCACGCGCGCATGTGGCCGAACTTGAAGCGGCGCGCGTTCGCGAAATCGCGGAGATGAAATCGGAGCTTGAAGCTGCGAACGCGAAGGTTGCGGCGCTCGAAAACGCCCGTGCGCACTCGGATCAGCACGCGGCGCATGCCGACTCTGAACTGAATGCGGCACGCGCGCATGTGGCCGAACTTGAAGCGGCGCGTGTTCGCGAAATCGCGGAGATGAAATCGGAGCTTGAAGCTGCGAATGCGAAGGTTACGGCGCTTGAAAATGCCCGTGACAACTCGGATCAGCACGCGGCGCATGCCGACTCTGAACTGAATGCGGCACGCGCGCATGTGGCGGCGCTTGAAGCGGCACGCGTTCGTGAGCTTGCGGAGATGAAATCGGAGCTTGAAGCTGCGAACGCGAAGGTTGCGGCGCTTGAAAATGCCCGTGCACACTCGGATCAGTATGCAGCGCATGCCGACTCTGAACTGAATGCGGTGCGTGCGCATGTGGCCGAGCTTGAAGCGGCGCGCTCGCGTGAAATCGGGCGCATGTCGGCAGAGCTGAATGCGGCGCAAGATAAGTTGGCGGCGCTTGAAGCGGCGCGTTCCAAAGAATCGGCCCAAGCCAATGCCGAACTTGCGGCCGCGCGCTCACGCTTGGCTGAACTTGAATCGGCACGTCATGAAGACGTCTCTCGTGCGAATGCCGAGCTTGATCGCGTGCGAGCCAGAGTTTCCGAGCTTGAGGCTATGCGCGTAAGGGATGCGGCGAACGCGAGTGCGGAACTGAAAGACGCCAATGCACGCGTGGCAGCTTTGGAGGATGCTCAGCGCCGTGCGGAAGCGCAGCGCAACGCCGAGCTGGAAACAGCCCGGACGCGCATGGCGCGTCTTGAGGCTGAACGCGAAGCAGCTTTGAAAACTGCAGAGAATTATGCCAGGAATCAGTCAGATCTGGCCGCGCAGAATGAAGCGCTTGCCAAGAAGGTCGCGCTCAGTGATGCCCAGGCTGTGGAAAATGCGAAGCGCAATTCTCAGCTAGCTGCGGAAAATGCGGAGCTTCTTCAGAAGCTTGCCAGGCAGGAGACCGAGATGGCTCGCCTGACCAAGGAAATCGAAGCAGGCGGTGCCGCGCGTCGTAAGGTCAAGCAGCTTGAGGCGAAGCAGGAAAGCCTGTCTGCGGCTCAGGAGGCGCAGCTGGCCGAGTATAAGGCACAGGCGCGTCAGGGAAGGCATGCGCTTGAGCAGCTCAATGATATGAAACGGGAGAATGCGACGCTTCGTGCGCAGCTTGAGCGTTCTCAGACGCAGCTGGTGGCATCGACAGCGGGGCGTGCGGATCAGCCGGCAGTGGCATCGGTGGCTGCGCCGGCACCGAAGGATATGCCAGTCATTGCGTCCGTGGCGACGACTGCGCCCATCGATACCTCGATCGGGGCACGTCCTGTTCAGGCGTTTGGGGATGCGCCGAAAGCTCCGATTGATGATCGCGCCGCAGCAACGGCCAGTGTGCGTGACATTCGCTTTAGAAATCAAGCGGATGGGGAAGGCATGCAGGTCGTGTTGAAACTCTCTGCACCGGTGGAAAAGGTCGAGAGCGTGGACGGAGGCGCCCAGAAAAGCGTATTGCGGATCGCTGGAGCCGTGCTTCCGGATGATTTCAATAAGAAATATGACACGTCTGCGTTTAACCAGGGGGTTCGCTTCGTCGATTCCACGCAGACGAAAGGCGGCATTGAGCTGATCGCGCAATCGACCGCAAAGACGGTCGATACGATCGAGCAGAATGGCGATACGATCACCTGGAGCATTCGTCCGCTTCGCGATACGGGCACGACATATCGAGCCATGTATGACCGTCGTCGTTCTGCCCAGCTGTCGAGCGCGGAACCTGCCCCGGCGAGCTTGCCGGTGGCGCAGTCAGCATACGGGGCGGCTGTAAATTTGAAGGATACGCCGCTTGCCAAACGCAAGATCACGCTCGACATTCACGACGCAGATATCAATGATCTGCTCCGTCTGTTGTCGGATGAGATCAACACGAGCATTGTCGTGAGTCCGGATGTCAAGGGCGATATCACGCTTTCGCTCAAGAGCGTGCCGCTGGATCAGGCACTCGATATCATCATGCGCATGCACGACCTCGGAATGCGCTATGAGGGTAACGTGATCTGGATCGCGAAAGCGGATGCCTTCCGTGAGGAAGAGGCGCGTGCTGCACAGGCCGCAGAGGTCCGCGAGCGTCTTGAACCGCTTGAGGTTCGTCTGATCCCGGTCAATTACGCTCTGGCATCGGAGCTCAGGGAGAATGTTCAGTCTCTGATGAGCAGCCGTGGTTCGATCAACATCGATCAACGCACGAACACGCTCATCATCAAGGATGTTGCGGCGAACCTCGATGCGGCGGAGATTCTGGTCAGCAATCTGGATACGCAGACACCGCAGATCCTGATTGAAGCGAGAATCGTCGAGACACAGGCCAACTTTACCAAACAGATCGGTATCCAGTGGGGCGGTGACGGCGTTGCGAGCGCGGCGACCGGCAATGCAACCGGTATCGTGTTCCCCTCGACGATCGGTATCGCCGGTGGTTCGACAAGTGAGAACAACATGGGCACGGCGGCGACACCGAACTTTGCGGTCAACCTTCCGGCATCCGTGGGTACCGGTACCGGTGGCGCTTTAGGTGTGACGCTCGGCTCTCTCGGTGGCACCATCAACCTCAATCTGCGTCTCAGCTCGCTTGAAGAAAAAGGCTTCCTCAAGATCGTGTCCGCGCCGCGTATCATGACGCTCGATAACATCCAGGCGAGCATTGAATCGGGCACGAGTATTCCGATCAGCGTCGTCAGTGCCGCTGGCGCGCAGACGGTCTTCGTCGATGCGAAGTTGAATCTTCTGGTTACGCCGCATGTGACACGCGATGGTAACATTTATCTCAAGATTAGTATCTCGAAGAATGAGCCGGATTTTGGTAATACTGGTGCAAGCGGTGATCCGTCGATCATTCGTAAGGAAGCCCGCACGGAGCTTCTGATCCCGGATGGCGATACGACCGTTATCGGTGGCATCTATTCACGGAATACATCGCAGTCACTGAGCAGCATCCCGTTCTGGGGATCTATTCCCATTCTCGGATATCTTTTTAGAAATCAGTCGGAAAGCGATAAGAGAAGTGAGCTTCTTATCTTTATTACGCCGCGAATCGTCAACCGGGATGCTTCCATCTCGGCATCTGGTCACGGCTCGTTTATTCCGCCAGTTGAACGCTCCGATGAAAAAGACAAGTAAGGAGAAGTATATATGAAAAAAGGATTTTCTTGCCTGCTTGCGCTCGGCATGTTGAGCGCGTGTTTGTCGGGGTGTGTCAATGACAACCAGTATGTGATCATAAAAGGGCTTGTGCCCGGCCCGCTGAGCGAATGCGATGCGACGAATGAGACCCAGACATATCTTTTTGGTGTGGGACCTTGTCAGTGGAGCGAGGATGCGTATCTGCGTCTGAGTGCTCAGATCATGAACTATGTTACAGGCGAACTCCCCTGGTCATCAGCAGGTGGTGGTTCCGGTACGACTTTTGAGGGAGAGGTCGTCAATCCTGGCCTCATATTCCTCGAAAGTATCTTTGTCGCATGCGAGCGCGTGGATGGCGATACCTCAGGCTGTAAAGGCATCGACCCAGCCGAGATCAAGGTGAATGGGCCGATCACCGGGAGCGGTGGCGGTCTTTGTGTCAACTTTGATCTCAATAGCCTGAGCATAGATCTGAGTCAGTGGGGGGGGAGTGTGGCTGTCCTGTCAATCTATGGCACATATCATGATTCCAGTCTGATTTCGGGCACGACAAGCCGCACATATTTCACAGTCGACCTGACGGGGAAAGAGGGGAGCACCTGTGTGACGTTTGTGGACGAGAATGCCGATAAGGATAAGGATAAGGAAGAAGAGGTTGTGCCTGAAGATCCCAATGCCGGTAAGGAACAGCCGGATGAGGGGGGCGGTGACGGCGGTGACGGCGGTTCTGATGGCGGTGACGGCGGTGATGGCGGTGACGGCGGTGATGGCGGCTCCGGGGGCGGTGGTGATGACGGCATGGAAATACATTATCCCTGAGCGTTTGTTTGAAAGATCGTGCTGATATCTGCCTAAATGTATTAGACGCGCTTTTGCGCGTCTTTTTTTTGGCGTTTTCAAGGGGCAGGTGTAGAGCCGTGTCGTGACACGGCTCTCGCGCGTCGTA
>JAFZFY010000010.1 GCA_017555665.1 Pseudomonadota bacterium
CGCCTGCCGCTGATGCTGCCCCCGCCGCTGAAGCTGCGCCTGCCGCTGATGCCGCGCCTGCTGCTGATGCTGCCCCCGCCGCTGATGCTGCGCCTGCCGCTGATGCTGCCCCCGCCGCTGATGCCGCCAACTAAGAACATCCTTGTATCAAAATATCGTCCCGATCAGATCTTTTACGATTTGATCGGGCTTTTTTTAGGCCTTGTTCTACAGGCGTGGAAATATCACACGGGTGAGCGCCAGCTCCCAAATCCCCATCCAAACAGGAAAGGGTGCCGAGTGATCGGCGTGTGAGGTCTGGAAAAGCTATATCCATACTTGTAAAACAGAGTTTTTTAGGCCCTGTTCTCCAAGCAGGGAGATACCGTCCTTGAGTACACCAAACATGGTTGAGCGCCAGCCTCCAAATCCCCCTCCAAACAGGAAAGGGTGCCGAATGATCGGCGTGTGAGGTCTGGAAAATCTGAACCGTAACTTTTAATGAGATATGATTTATGGACTGACTGGCGGCATTGGCAGTGGAAAATCCACCCTATCCCAAATGCTTCAAAGCTACGGCTTTCAGATCATTGATGCCGACAAGATCACGCATGAACTCCATCGCGATCCATATATTTGCAACACGCTGACCAGCACATTCGGTCCCGATGTCGTGATGCACACCCTCACAGGGATATGCGTGAATCGCAAAACCTTGGGCGCACAGGTATTTGCTGACCCCAACGCGCGTGAAAAACTCGACGCGATCATGCGTCCCGCACTCAGACACGAAGCCACCAAACGCCTGCACGCCTCCACCGCCCCAACAGTCCTCGATGCAGCCCTGCTCTTTGAAGCCGGCTGGCAAGACCTCACCGATGTGAATATTGTCGTCCTGTGCCCCGAGGCAACCAGGCTTTCGCGCATCATCGCACGCGACGCGCTCCCTGAATCGCGTGCACGCGCACGGATACGCGCCCAAATGTCCGATACTGAACGCATTCAGCTTGCGGATCGACTCATATACAACACCGGGGATCTCGCAAACCTGTTACGCCAGGCAAAGCGCATCTTCGATATCGATATCGCATTCCCCAACTGCCCCAAATAGGATGACCCACCCCCCGCGAGCGTTGTGCATATCATCCTTGAATTATTCTAATCGTGACCGGCACGCTTCTACTCTTCGGAAATTCTATACCATATATCCCATAACTGCCGATCCGCCTCTTCTGTACGGGACGATTTCGGGTGATACATAAAGTATCTTCTGGCATATCGTCTGGCCTTGGCAATATTCTCCGGCACCGCATTTCCCTCGCTATATCGCTCAGCCAACTCGGCCATGGCGCGCTTGGACCCCGCCGCTGCCGCCTGATGCAGTTTCTTGATTCCTTTTGTTTCAAGCGCCAGCGACTCGTTATCATCGAGATCCATATCATCGAGTGATCTGCGGATATCATGCATGGCCAAAAGATACATGCCATCGGGATTCTTATTCTTATCGAGAAGATTTAAATATTTGAGATGCATATCTTCGTCATAACGCGCATCATGATCGTCATATAACGCTTGATATATATTTGCCATCTTGAACATGGCATCCTGATTGCCCAGTTTTGAGGCACTTTCCAAATACTGATATGCTTTTTCCTCATCCGCAGATCGCCCGTGATATTCCTGATACCATCTCAGGCCTTCCATATACAGTGCCCGACCGTCTTTGAGCGACTCACAAGTGCCATTGCTCGCACAGAATTTCTGATCGCCGCATTGTGCATCCTGGGTACACCGGCATTGATAATTGATATATTCCAATTTGCCGCATGCCTGACGGTCTTTCGGAATGCACCCGAACTTTTCCGAACACGCAAAGCCTTTACCACAGGAATCCTCGCTGCACCCGCAAATGCCCGAATGATTGCAGACAAGCCCCTGCGGACATTCGCTGTCGCGCCAGCAAAAATGCGTCATCCACTCATTGCTATAGTTTTTAAGTTCCTCCAGCGGAAGCTTTCCATCCGGCAGGATCACCTTACAAACATGCAGCTTTCTATTGCATGCGCTCCAAATATGATTGCATTCATCATCCTTCGTACAAAACTCCGTACTCCAAACGTTTTGCATGAGCGAGGCGTATGCCGTTTCTGAATGTATTATCTCTTCCACGGAATAGCCGTCTTTGGCAGGCCAGCGCCCGTCTGCGCAGATATGATCCTTGCATTTTTCGGCATGACAGCACGCCGCATCGGAAAAGCATTCCGCCTGAACACATTTGCCGCTCGGATCGCACACCGGCTTATCGCCCCCGCAGTCCGCATGACGCATGCACTCCAAGCATCGAAACTCGAAACTCTCCTCGCCGGAACGCCACGTCAGGCTATAGCCGCATTTCTGAGATCCCGGACAATCCTGCGAATCCCGGCACGCCAGGCACTCGTGTGTCACCGAGCAAAACCCCGTGCCGCAGTCGGCATCGCTCAGGCAGCCGCATACGTGATCGATACAGTGCAGCCCCTGCGGACAGGCGTGATCGTCCGTACACAAGGCGCATCTCCCGTCTATACATCGTCCTTCCTGGCAATCCTGATCCGTCTTGCATATATCCACGATCTCTTTGCCCACACAGGCCTTCGACAGCATCACATCATCGTCTGCCAGGCAGTCCTCGATATCATACAGCGATCCGGCATGCCTCCCAACGCAGAGCCCGAACCCCGATCTCGCCTGGCATACTTCCAGTTCGCCGCATGTGCCTTCATCGAACACATCGCCGCATAGCGACATGCATTTCCCGAACGCGCAGATCTCACCGCCGCCGCACTCGGCAGCCGTCCGGCAAAGCGGCTTGCCCGTTTTAGGCTGGCAGATGCCGCTCTGACATCGATAACCATAGCGACAATCCCTGTCCGCCTTGCACATGGCACAATGCCCGCCAAAACATTTCTCATAATCGGGACAATCCAAATCGCTCGAACAGGCCAGATTCGCGATATTTGTACACACGGCAATGCTCCGCTCAGCCCCCGCCGCGATCACCACCTGATTCTTTCGCATCCATTCGTCGATCGGTATGGCCAGGCAAGCATGTCCCGACGGGCATTCTTTATGCGAATGGCATAACGCTCCAGGCGCGACCTGCAAAATTTCAGTCTGCTCAGGCTGCGCCTGCACACCTCCCGTCACGCGCAGCTGGCCCGCCTCCCCGGCATCCGACGCGCTGATCCCTCCCGTCAGCCTTGAATAGTAATCAGCCGCCTCCCGATCCAGTGACGAATACCGGCACACACGCCCGCTCGGCAGCGTCGCCGTCAACGACACGCCTTCCGTCGAAGCCCTGGACACCTTTTTCTGAACCGGCGCAGCCGCTGGCGCCTGCTCGGCCATATTCGGCGTACATCCCGCCGCACATCCGACCATAACAATCGCCAAAGCCTTCAAAACTCTATGCGCATTCATCTGAATCATCCTTCGGAGCGACCTCTCGGGAAATTTTCTTTTTCCGCCGGCTATCGGCCTGCGGCCGATACGCCTGCGCGGCCGGCCTATGCGCTTACGCGCATACGTCCGGCCTCTTTTTCTTTTTCACGCCCTATAGCATACCATCAAAAATAACGACTGCGTTATACAAACGTGGATATGGGTTTTCCAGAAAGCCAGCCGGCCGCCGACGACCTGCACAGACGCCTCAATGACATCGAAACACACCGATGGGCTGAACAATACCGATGACCAGGTTGCCGCCGGTAGTCGGCAAAGATTTTTTCGCGATGGCCAGGGGTAACAACCACGCATCCCCAGATGAATGACTGTGGATTTGTTTTGAGGCACCAAATCTGGTATAAAAATGAAGTTGTTTTTGGGTGTCTGTTACGGAGTTTTGCGGTTATGAAACATCGTTTTGTGTGTGCTGTATGTTTTTGTTTGTGCCTGGGCATAATCGGTTGCGGCGGCGATGATCCGAAGCAAGATCCAACGCCTGCCGAGAACGTACCTGAAAACACTGAAGCGCTGTGTACAGACGGCATCGATAACGACAACAATGGCAAGAAAGACTGCGAGGAAGACGACTGCCAGTGGTTCGAAGCGTGCACAGTGAACGCCAGTGCGGAAAATACCGAAGTGCTTTGCACGGATGGCATCGATAACGACAACAACGGCAAGACGGACTGCGAAGAAGACGACTGCCAGTGGTTTTCGGCATGCGCGGAAGGCGCAGCCGACGAAAATAACGAGCGGACGTGCACGGATGAAATCGACAATGACGGCGACGGCAAGACGGACTGCGAGGATGCCGGGTGTCAGGAACTCGCCTTGTGCCGGAAGTATCTTGTGGAAAACACGGCAGAACGGTGCTCAGATGGCGTGGATAATGACGGCGACGGGACCGCAGACTGCGCAGACGCGAACTGCGGAACGTTTGAGTTTTGCGAAGATGAGAATGTCACGCCCGAAACGACGCCCGAGCTTTGTCAGGACGGCGAAGATAACGACAGCAACGGGCGCGCGGACTGTGATGACGCGAACTGCCACAAGCTGGCCGTATGCCAGAAGCCTGAGAATACTGAAGCGCTGTGTTCGGACGGCATCGACAACGATTACAATGGCGTGAAAGACTGCGCGGAAGAGAGCTGCAAATCGTTCGGCGTGTGCAACGGGGGGCAGGCATCGTGTTCAGAAGGCGCGGCATCGTGCGCAAACAGCTTTATACGAAGCTATTGTCTGGAAGGAGAGTGGCATTCAGAGAACTGCGATAACGGCTGCAAAGAAGGCAAATGCGTGAGCTGCGAAGAAACTTATGGCGCGGACACATGCGATGACGCAACGGGCAAATATTCGTACTGCAGCAACGGCAGGCGCATGGAAGAGACGTGCGACTATGGCTGCGCGAATGGCAAATGCCGCGTGTGTTCTGTGGGAGCTGAGCGATGCGCGGAGAACGGATTTGAGATTTGCCAAGAAACAGAAGGCGGTGTGACATGGGTGTCGGCGCCTTGCAAGAATGGCTGCGAGGACAACGTGTGCAAAGACTGCGATCAGCCCGGCCAGAACGTGTGCAACGGCAGGAAGCTCGAGCGCTGTTCGCAGGAGCTCGTTAAATCTGTGCAGGAGTGCGAATTCGGCTGTTCGGATGGCGCGTGCAATACCTGCGAAGTCGGTAAGCTGTCATGTGGCAGCGATGGCAAGACCGTGACGGAGTGCGATGGTAAAGAATTCAAGCCTACATCGACCGTGTGCTCGTCTAGTTGCCATGAAGGTTCTTGTTCAGATATGAACGGCAATCATATCAACGATGAGCTCGAAAAGGATTATGCGGATCTGGATAAAACTTGCAACAAGTCGACGGATTGCGCGGCTGGCGGGCTTTGTGACAGCTTTATCGGCAAGTGTGCGCCCAAATGCGTGGATAATAGCTGGTGCGATACGGGTTATATCTGCCGTGGGGACGGCCGATGCGCGCCTGAAGCATTCGTGATGGAATGGGCAATTGCCAAAGGCAGTGATGTGATTGAACTGCCAACGGCGCATGCTAAGAATTGTAATTTTACAGTGGACTGGGGATGGAGAAATGATAAGGCGACATTCACCTCCTGTCCTACGACAAATCTTACATATAAATTTGATTACAAAGATAATCTTGGCATTACAACGAGTATCATAATAACGGGCACATTGGACGGGTTCAGCTTTGGTACGAATGAAGAATCTTATGTGAATGCGGAGAATTTGGCGCGTTTAGTGAGCATAAAGTCGTTTGGTCCCGTGGGGCTCGGGGCTGGTGCATTTGCGCGCGCGGTCAATTTGACGCAGCTCTCGAAGGTCGATATTCCCGACGCATCCAAGCTGACGAATATGACTGGTATATTCTATGGTGCGGAAAAATTGAAATCGGGCGTTGCCAATTGGGATGTGAGCAATGCCACAAAGATGTCTTATATGTTTCATGGCGCCTCGGCATTCAATGAAGATCTCTCCAATTGGGATACTTCAAAAGTGACGACGATGGCCTATATGTTTAAAGATGCCAAGGCGTTTAATGGCAATATCACGACATGGGATACTTCCAATGTAACGAATATGGGCCATATGTTTAATGGCGCATCGGTATTCAATCAGGATCTTTCCAAGTGGAATACCTCAAAAGTGACTTCGCTGAATAATACGTTCAGAGATGCCAAGGCATTTAATGGCAATGTCACGACATGGAATACTTCCAATGTGACCAGTATGACCAGCGTGTTCTATGGCGCGGAAAACTTCGATCAGCCGATTGGAAATTGGAATGTGTCGAAAGTCACGGGCATGAACTATGCCTTTGCCAGCACAAAGAAGTTTAATCAGGATATATCCAAATGGGATGTCAGCAATGTTGAAAAGATGGCATCGATGTTCAGAAATGCGGAATGTTTCAACAAACCGCTGGATGGTTGGGGAACGAAAGTTTCTAAAGTCCAGGAAATGCAATATATGTTCATGGGGGCACTAAAGTTTAATCAGCCGCTGAACAGCTGGAAAACGTCGTCTGTGACAAATATGCACTCGATGTTCAATGGATCTGCATTTAATTCTGATATATCCAAGTGGGATGTTTCAAAAGTCACCAATATGAGTGCGATGTTTGGCTGGACGTCGTTCAACAAAGATATATGCGACTGGAATGTCTCTAGCGTGGTAGATATGACCTGCATGTTTTGTGATAATGTGGCGTTCAATCAGGATATTCGCAAATGGAATGTCTCGAAAGTCACCAATATGGAAAATATGTTTAACGGTGCGACGAAGTTTGATCAGAACCTGGATGGTTGGGATGTTTCCAATGTGCAAAAAATGGGCGCGATGTTTGAAGGTGCGACATCGTTCAATAGTCCTCTCAATTCTTGGAATGTGTCTCGCGTTTCGCAAATGCAAGGGATGTTTAGAGGGGCCAAGTCGTTTAACCAGCCGCTTGCAAACTGGAAATCAAAAGTCACGAGCGTGACAGATATGAGCTCGATGTTTGAATGTGCGCTCTCGTTCAATCAGGATATATCTTCGTGGGATATGAAAAAGGTCAAGAATATAAACAAGATGTTCTATCTTGCACGCAAATACTCTTATTATTTATTTGACTGGGAACCGACTTATGTCGTGAACACCTGCAACAGCACAAAGATCTGCGATAAGGTGTCGGATTTGCTGACTTGTACTGCAGTCAATTTCATCAATAAAATCGATAGCATGGCAGATGATTGGGGGCTGAATAAGCCTTGTAACGGGACATTGCGCGTGGGTCAGTATTGTGACGAATTGCAGGCAAAAGTCTGTAAGTACTAGGAAATTTGCGCAGCCTTTTTTTGCAATGCAGGGAATGGATGCGCTGTTGAATTTGAGTGCTTTCGCAACAAGCTTAAGGAAAATATAAATCTGGAGGAAATTTCATGAAACATAACTTATTGTGGTTGGTGAGTCTTGGGTTGGCTTGTTCGCTCGCGGCATGCGGCGGTGATGATGAAGAGACCACTCAGGAACCGAAAGAGCCAGAGAAGCCGGCAATCGTCGAGAATACGATGGTGCTGTGCACCGATGGCATCGATAACGATGACAACGGCAAAGCCGATTGTGACGATGAGGGGTGTGGCGGCTTTGTTTTCTGCAAATCGGACGATCCGACCAAAGAGAATACGCCCAAGACCTGCTCGGATGGCGAAGACAACGACGGTGACGGCGATATCGACTGCGCGGATGCGCAGTGCAAGAGCTTTACGCTCTGCAAAGCTTCCGAGCCTGAGAACACAGATGCAGCCTGCAAAGACGGCCTCGATAACGACAAGGACGGCAAGAAGGATTGCGATGACAGCGATTGTGCGTCATTCTGTACGAGCGATCCCGGTCCTGGTCCAGAACCCGCAAAAGTCGAGAATACCGATGCGCTGTGCCATGATTCGCAAGACAACGACGGCGATGGCAACGCCGACTGCGACGACAGCGACTGCAAGGCGTTCTGCAGCGAAGACCCTGGTCCTGGGCCGCAAGATAAAGTCGAGAATACGCCGGCACTTTGTCAGGATGGGCAGGATAACGATGGTGATGGGCAGGCCGACTGCCTCGATACCGACTGCCAGGGCTTCGATGTGTGCAACACGAGCGAAGGCGTAAAAGAAAATACGCGCGAACTCTGCACCGACGGCAAAGATAACGATGGCAATGGTGCGGCAGACTGCGACGACAAGAACTGCAAGACGCTTCTTGTCTGCACTTCTGGCGGCAAATCAGGTGAGAACTCGCCAACACTTTGCGCGAACGGGATGGATGATGATGGCGACAGTCTGTCGGACTGTGCAGATCCGGAATGCCATTATTTTGAACTCTGTCAGGGCAAAACTGTGACTGGCGAGAATTCTGAAGCCGCCTGTAAGGATGGCACTGATAATGATAATGATGGCTATGTGGACTGCGCGGATGCCGAATGTCAGGGCTTTGCTTCCTGCTCGGATGCTTGTCCGGATGATCCGTTTAAATTTGTAGATGATCAATGTGGCTGTGGTAAAACGCTGATCGATGGCGAATGCTATACAAATATTACGGAAGCGGTAGATTTTCAGAAATTGAAAGGCAGTGACGGCAAATTTGTTATCAAACGACCGATTAATCTGGGCACGACAGATATGGCTCCGATTGCGGGGTTTAAGGGGACGCTCTTTGGCGATGATATGCGCATTACGGGGTATTTGACGCAGACGGCGGTCACGAGCGACAAGTCGGACGGTTATCAAGAATGTGGTCTTTTTGGGGCCACAGATGGCACGCCGGTATTCAAAAATATCAATATCGCGATTACGCTCAACTGTGAGGATAATAAGTATTCTGGCAAGATTAAGGCTGGCGCGCTCGTTTCTGCATCGAAAGGCTCACTGACGGATATCGAAGGCGAATCCAAGGTGATGCTGATCAGCAAGAATTCAGAGATGGACACGAAAGCTTATGATGTCTATGTGGGAGGCATTGGCGGCAGTCTTTCTGGCGATATTCAAAATGTAGAAGTGACAGGTAATACGTCTGCAGAAATCGAGTGGACATTTACTAAAGCACAGGAAAGTGGAAAACTCAGCTCGATTTATATCGGTGGTGTTGCAGGAAATGCAAGTGGCGGAAAGGTTTCAAATATTCAGGCTCCTTCTAACGTCACGCTCGATTATAAATTATCATTCGGTAATAATAAGTGGGACAATACGATTTATGTGGGGGGCATCGCAGGGTATGCGATAAGGCTGGATAAATGCAGCAATATCGGCGGAAATATCCTCGTTCAGCATGGCAACGACAATAATACGAATTATAGCCACTATATCGGTGGTATTGTTGGGAATACGCATCGTGTGACCAATTCTGTGTTTGAGGGCAAGCTGACTTCTAATGGTTCAGCTGGTAATCAGGAAGCATCGGATAAATACGATTCAACTTTAATCGGTGGCATTACAGGCGCATTGAGGAAATTTGAATCTTCTGATGATACAGTCGTTGATGGCTGTTATTCACATGCTAGTATGACGCTGATTTCTGGCGCGGGCATGTATGTCGGTGGTCTTGTGGGGCGCATGGGAAGCAAACCCGAAGAAGATAAGACGGATAGTGAAAAGTATTATATTTTAAACAGCTATTCAGACACCAATCTTTCGGTTATGGCTCCCAAAACATCTTACGATAAAATGAACTTCTATTGGGGCGGTGCAGTGGCGCAGGCAGCGGAATACGGTTATGTATTGAACAGCCATTTGCGCTCCAATTATATGTTTGATGAGTTTTCTGTGTCATCCGACGATAAGAGCACACTCTCGCTTGGTGGTATTGTAGCCAAGACTGACACGAATAAAGACGAGAATGGCGGTCAGCTGATCGATAATATCGTTTCTGGCGGTCCAAAGGTTTCGGAAAGCAGTGAAAATGCCGGTAAATTTAGCGGCTCGATGGCGGCGACATTCGGGTATTATATTTATGAAACCTATTGGGACGGCTCTGTCTATGGCACAAAGACACAGGAAGCGACGCAATCAACAAAGCAAGATGTAACAGCTATGCCGTATTCCTATAATGCATCTGGCGTGCCTGTGTTGAGCGATAGCCGCACGGTTCTTGGGCTTTTGCGCAGCAACTCTGGGCATGATGAAAGCCCGATGTCAGCCAAATTGCCGCCAAAACTTATCTATAGCGATTGGAAAGAGATTACGGACAGCGATAATCACAAGATTCCGGTGCCTGTGAGCAGCTGGTATTGAGATCGTGGCTATGCGCTATCGTTATTTTTGCGCGATAGCGCATGTGCTTTGCGGATGATGTCGTAGGATGCCTTGTTGCATTGAAACGGCATCCGTGCGATGAATGCACTTGGCGGAACAAGGGGCCGTGCCGGCCGTATCGCAGATAGGCCGGCAGCGCCGGCGTATCGCAGATAGCCGGCGCCCCTCACGTTCAAAAGACACAAGATCAATCACGCTCACAAAGGAAATTACGCGAATGATCCGAATCCTGTTTGTTTGCCACGGGAACATCTGCCGAAGCCCGATGGCTGAATTCGTCATGAAAGACATGGTGCAGAAAGCCGGTCTTTCCCATCTGTTTGAAATCGAATCGGCAGCCACGAGCACAGAAGAGATCGGCAATCCGGTCTATCCGCCTGTATTCCGTCTGCTCCGCGCAAGGGGCATCGATTGCACGGGAAAGACTGCGCGCCAGATACGCAAAGGCGATTACGCCGCCTACGACCTGCTCATCGGCATGGATGACGCCAATATCCGAAACATGAAACGCGCTTTCGGCGGCGACCCTGATCACAAAATACACATGCTGCTCGCCTATGGACGACAGTGCAGAAGCGTGGCAGATCCTTGGTACACGCGCGATTTTGAAGCGACTTGGAGCGATGTCTGTGAAGGCTGTCACGGCATGCTCGAAAACCTTAAAGCACAGGGCAAGCTATCCTGATCGATTTTTGTTTTTTGGCATCACTCTTGCTTATATAAGCTAATCACCAACAGAGCGGAACCATCCGCTCAAGCTCTAGGGAGGGTCCTATGAAACACTTCAAACTCAATGCACTTCTTTTTTCCGTGTGCTCCATATTTTTCTTCGCCGGCAATGCCAGCGCACAGCCTGCACACCACCACAACAACAGCCCTGCCGTCCATCAGAATGACAGATGCGACTGCAAAGGCAAACCAGGTTGCAAATGCGATGATTCGGCCAAGCCCGGACAGCCTGCACCTGCCCATAACAACCATCCGAATGCAGCACCGGCTCATAACAGCAACCATCACGGCTCTGCACCTGCCGCCCATCCCGGTCCTGCACCTGCCGCGCATCCCGGCCCTGGCCCTGCCGCGCATCC
>JAFZFY010000104.1 GCA_017555665.1 Pseudomonadota bacterium
ATCCCGATAAAAAACATACCTGCGTTTTTGAGAGCTTGCAGGGATAGTTTCTGTACCGCCCGGCGTATTGGCTTTGCCAATAGCCGGGCGCAAAAGGGCGTATCGGCCGCAGGCCGATAGCCCGGAACTGCCGCAAAGCGGCAGCCCCACAAGATACCCCGAACATCGCACGCAAAGAGGTGAAACGGTTGGAGCTTTCGGAACTCACGGCTTATGCCGAAAACAGATACCACATCCGGGAAGAGCGCCAGTGGAAGGAACATTCAAACTTCTCTGTGCTTGTGCACCCCATGACGGGCAAATGGATTGCCATCCTGATGCGTGAATGGAACAGCATCACTGGCGAGTATCTTGAACGGTGCGACATCAAATGCGGCAGACAGGCGCTTTCCGTGACGACGCCGTATTTGCGGGAACCTTTTCGCATGAAAAGCCCGTACTGGCTAGGCGTGGAAATCGGCCGTGTCACGACCCCGACGACAGTGTTCGAGCTTCTTGACCAAGCCATGCAAGCAGAGAACAACCGGGCCACAGAAATCGTGATTCCGCCGCGATCCAATGGCGGTTACAGAGACACACCGCTCGCCGCGCGCGTTGCAAGCCACACGCCGAGTGCCGCGCCAGCAACCAATTTTCTGCACGACATCCCCAAGCGTCTTTTAGAATTACGCCGTATGCTCGTATATGCACATGAAACATACGAGCAAAAGAGATTGAATTTTTATAAACAAGCCAAGTTTATGGCGGATTATGAAGACAATTTTGCATGGCATGGCGAAATCAATCAATATTTCCCCACATACAGCAGTCTAACGCTCCAACAATTGAGGGGATATTTTACATGGCGAACGCAAATCAGGCAGGGAATCTATCAAAAAACTGCCACCGCATTCGCATATATATATATTTATGAACTGTTATGCGGCGCTGGCGCAACAACGCCCGAAGATGTCTTGCAAAAGCTGGAAGTATTCGAAAAGAACTATATTCTGGCAGTTCTGGGCGACACATATATGCGTGCAAACCTGCATCGCTGGATGCTGGGCTATGCCGTGACACATGATTTTCCCGCACATGTCGCGCGTCGCTATGCAGACTCGGCAATCACTCAGCTGGATGACGCGCTCCTCGCGCTTAAAACGCCCGATGCGCACGCGGATGAGGATATCGTGGAAGCGCTTGTTCGGTTTTCGGACGGCAAAATTGCCGATTCTCCCATGATGATGGGTGAGGATGCCCCCGGCACACGGCTGCTCGCGGCAGTCTGGCGCACCGCCTCCCTCGAGTATCTTGAGAATGGGGAGAATCTCTTCACCGCCTGTTTTCGCGCGCCCAAATACTACCCATGGGGTCCGCTGACCAACGCAATCTATTGGGAAGAAGCGAGGCACGCAGACACCGAATATGTGCTCAATGACTGCCGAAGTTTCCGATGCCGCAACGGGATTTGGGAAGAGCGGAGGTATGACGCGCTTTACTTTAACAAGAAAAAGCTCAGCGGACTGCTCCATGAGGCCGACCGCGCGCTGCGCAAATACCTCAAGACCGGGCATTACCTCAGAAAAAAGCCAGATGAAGAATGGGCAACGCCCTTTGTCGATGCAGTCATCGCGACCGAAGAACGCGCAAAAGCAGAAGCCGCAAGGCCGAAAATCACGATTGACCTCTCGGGGCTTGACCGTATCCGAAAGGATGCGGCGATCACGCGCGACAGCCTTCTGACCGACTCGGAAATCGATGCCGAAAGCCAGGCAACCGCGCAGCCACAAGATGCGGATGCTCCCCAAACAAGCCAACCAGAGGCCAGCGAAATGCCCAGCCCCCAAGACGCACATGAATCCATCAACGCAAGCGCCCCAAGCACAAGCTCGCTGGGTGCTTCCGATGCACCAGATGCCTTTGGCGGCAGACTGGACGACATACACAGCCAGATTCTATCAGCACTTCTCAAGGGTGAAGACGCTCGCTCGGTCATTCGCGCCCAGCATCTCATGTCATCTATCGTCGCAGATACAATCAATGAAGCATTTTTTGACGAAATCGGCGATAATATCCTTGAATGCGACGGCGACACGCTCACGCTCGTGGAAGATTACCGCGAAGATGTTGCAGCACTCGCGCAAGACATGGACTGATAATGACTGACGAAAACAAAAAGATACCCAGACGCATCTCTCAAGCCGTGCTCAATTCCCTCAAAGGCGGTGTCGTCCCGAGGATTGGCCTGCCCCACATCGCGGTCGGCAGAAAAAATGAAATCGAAGCCCTGCTTCACGATGTGGACATCATCGCCGAAGGCGGTGCATCGTTCAGATTTATTGTGGGGAGATACGGGTCTGGTAAGAGCTTCCTCATCCAAACCATCCGCAATTATGTGATGGACAAGGGCTTTATCGTCGCCGACGCGGACCTCTCGCCAGAACGCCGCCTGCAGGGTACCAAAGGGCAAGGACTTGCAACCTATCGGGAGCTCATCGGCAACCTTTCGACAAAGACAAAGCCCGAAGGGGGCGCGCTGACGCTCGTGTTGGACCGGTGGATCAACAGCATGCAGACAGCAGCCGCACAGGAGACCGGCCTCGCGCCTGGTGATCCAGCGCTCACCAAAGCAGTGGATCAAAAAATCTGCGCCGTCACAGGGGCTGTCAGCGAGCTCGTGCATGGCTTTGAGTTCGCCAAACTGCTCTCGCAGTACTATCACGCCTATCTTTCGGACGATGAGGAGACAAAGCGCAACGTCGTCCGCTGGTTCCGCGGCGAATACACGCTCAAGCGCGAGGCGCGCGAAGAACTCGGCGTCAACATGATCATCACGGACGACGACTGGTATGAATACCTCAAGATATTTGCCGTGTTTTTCCGAATGGCGGGTTACACCGGCATGATGATTATGATTGACGAGTTGGTCAACCTCTTCAAGATTACGAACACAATCACGCGGCAATATAATTATGAGAAACTGCTCGCGATGTATAACGACGCACTGCAAGGCAAAGCGCAATATCTTGGCATCCTGATGGGCGCGACACCGCAGGCGCTTGAAGACAAGCGGCGCGGCATCTACAGCTATGAGGCGCTCAGATCTCGCTTGGCGGAAGGGAAATTTTCAAGGCCCGGCGCACGCGACCTTTTGGCCCCCGTCATCCGCCTTGATCCGCTCACCCCCGAAGAGATGCTCGTCCTATGTGAGAAGCTCGCAAACATGCACGCAAGCCTATACGGCTATGAAAAAAAGCCCAGCACAGAAGAACTCGCGGGGTTCATCAAGCTCGAGTACGGGCGTATCGGTGCAGACCAAAACATCACGCCACGCGAAGTCATCCGCGACTTTATCGAACTTCTGGACCTGATGTACCAAAACCCCGATATGAATATCACCGAGCTTCTGCAATCGGATGAATTCACCTATACGAAATCGGAAGCAGTCTCAGACCAATCGGATGGTCAATACGCAGAGTTCACACTATGAACACGTTTCAGCGCTATGCGCCGTTCATACAGGATCACATCTACCGATCGGGCTGGCAGACGCTTCGTGGCGTTCAAAACGCCGCAGGCGATGCGATTTTCGGTACGGAAGACAATGTCCTTCTGACTGCATCCACGGCCTCAGGCAAGACCGAAGCGGCATTCTTCCCGATCCTCACGCTTCTCGACGAAGCGCCTCCGTCAAGCGTGGGCGTGCTGTATATCGCGCCGCTCAAGGCGCTGATCAACGATCAGTTCGAACGCCTCAACATCATCTGCGAAGAAGCGGGCATTCCCGTGCACCGCTACCACGGCGACGTGCCTCAGACGCAGAAGCGCAAGCTGTTCAAGCATCCAAGCGGTATCCTGCAGATTACGCCGGAATCGCTCGAATCATTGATGATTAACAAGCACATGGAGATTCCGTCCCTTTTTGGCGATCTCCGTTTTATCGTCATCGATGAAATTCACTCGCTGGTTCGCGGCGACCGCGGGCTTCAGACGTTTAGCCTCATCGAGCGGCTGTGCCGTCTGGCCGAATGCCGACCGCGACGCATCGGGCTTTCGGCGACACTCGGCGACCCGGAAGCCGCAGGCAGAATGCTCGCTGCAGGCAGCGGGCGACAAACCGTCATTCCGCATATTGAAGGCGGCCAAGAAAGATGGCGGTTAAGCATGGAACATTTCTACAACACCGCACCGCAGGCCGACGAAAACAAAACAGACATTCCAGAAACGCGCCCCATCGAAGCCCCGACCGATACCGCGCCCACAGCCGCAGACCCGGGTACTGGCTATATCTTCGAACACTCGCGCGGAAAGAAATGCCTCATTTTCACGAACTCGCGTGAGGAATGCGAAGGCGTCTGCCAACAGCTGCGCCAATACTGCGAGGCAAACCACGAACCTGAGCGCTTCCTTATCCATCACGGCAATCTGTCCGCATCCTATCGCGAAAGCGCTGAAGCCGATATGAAGGACGACGATTCCCTGATGTCCGTATGCGCCACAGCGACGCTCGAACTCGGAATCGACATCGGTCGGCTCGAACGCGCTTTCCAAATCGATGCGCCGTTTACGGTTTCTGGCTTCCTGCAGCGCATGGGACGCACCGGCAGGCGCGGCGAACCCTCAGAAATGTGGTTCGTCATGCGTGAAGATCACCCGGAACCACGCGCCATGCTTCCCGAAATGATTCCGTGGTATCTCATTCAGGGCATCGCGCTCGTGCAGCTCTACCTCGAAGAACGGTTCGTCGAACCGCCGCGCACCGAACGTCTGCCGTTCAGCCTGCTCTATCACCAGACCATGAGCACCCTAGCCTCCCATGGAGAAATGACGCCCGCCGAGCTCGCGTCAAGAGTGCTCCCACTATCCGCATTTCACAGAATTTCGCAGGATGATTTTCGGCTGTTGCTTCGCCATTTACTCAAAATCGACCACATCAACCTCACGGAAAACGGCGGCCTTATCCTGGGGCTTTCTGGCGAGCGCATCGTAAATAACTATAAGTTTTACGCGGTCTTTGTCGAAAACCTAGAGTATTCCGTGCGCACAGGTTCTGAAGAACTCGGGACCATCGTCAAACCGCCTCCTGTTGGCGACAAAATCGCCATCGCCGGCCGCGTCTGGGTCGTCGAAGAAGTGGATCACCAGAAGCATGTACTTTACTGCACGCTCGTCAAAGGCAATATTCCTGCGTATTTCGGCGATGTCGCCGGCGATATACACACGCACATCCTCGAACGCATGCACCGCGTCTTGACCGAAGACAAGACTTATCCTTATCTGATGCGCCATGCATCGTGCAGGCTTATCGATGCCCGGGACTGCTTCCGAAAATCCGAAATCGCAAACCGCCCCCTGATACACCTCGGCGGCAACATGTGGGCGCTGTTCCCCTGGCTAGGCAGCTACGCATTTCTCGCGCTCGAGCGCTTCCTAAAGATCCGATGCGGCAAACGCCTCGGCCTCAAAGGGCTCAGCCCCTCAAGACCCTATTACATGCAGTTCATCATGAAGGTCAGCGAAGAAGCGTTTTATCAAATCACAGCCGAAGAAGCCGCGCAGGACTTCGATCCGCTTGAACTTGTCTATCCCAAAGAAGTCCCCGTATTCGAAAAGTACGACGAATATGTGCCGGAAGAGCTCATTCGCAAGAGTTTCGCGCTCGGCGTGCTGGATATCGCCGGCATGAAGCAGCGCGTGCTCGGGTGGTCAAAATAATAAAACGCGTACCACTCTGATTTATGCCAAGCGGTGAGAATCTTCGCCCATACACCCTGCGCAGCGGACCTATCGCCTGCGGCGATACGGCCTATGCAGCGGCCTATGCGCTAAGCGCATACGGCCTTTTGCCGCGCGCTATGTGCTCGCCAAAGACGTGTCACGACACGTCTCTGCTGCGCGCATACACGCGCGGCCTCATGATTTCACAAGTCGCACCATACACCATTTGCGGCAAAAACATACCGCATACGC
>JAFZFY010000105.1 GCA_017555665.1 Pseudomonadota bacterium
TCTCCCCCTGCGCGGCTATGTGCTCGACCGGCAGACGTGTCACGACACGTCTGCCGGTCTGCGCGCATACGCCGCTACCCCCTCGGGCCACATAGATGCCCCTTATTCATTTCTTATCCCCCTATCCACGAGATGTATCATAGCACGACCGCAACACACAGCCCGGTCTATGCTACGAACACAACAGAAATAGACCCTCAAGCGCGCCCTTCCCTCGCCATAAGCCCTCGCCTGTGTTATGGTAAGTATGGGGCTTTTGCCACAGGAGGTTTATCATGGGGATGTATGTCAACCCAGACGAAGAATTATTGAGAAGGGCTGTCAATTCGAGGATTTACGTCGACAAGTCGATGCTACTCCATGAGCTGAATCAACTTCTGAACACAGAGGACTGCTTTGTCTGCGTCGCGCGTCCTCGCCGCTTCGGCAAATCGATGGCCGGCAACATGATTGCGGCCTATTACAGCAAAAGCGCCAACTCGCGTCCAATTTTCGAAAACCTCAAAATCGCGCAGTCCCCCGATTTCGAAACATATCTAAACGCATTCAATGTCATCAAGTTTGACGTGAATGGTTTTTATTCGAACTCCAATGGTAAAAAGAACATCGTGCCGATATTTACGGCCAAGATCCGTGAAGAGCTCATTGAAGAATTTCCAGAATGTGGCTTAAAGAAGTCGTGGTCACTCGCAGACTGTATCGCGCAAATATACAAAAAAACGAAAAAGAAGTTCGTCGTCATTATAGACGAATACGACGTGCTCGTGCGCGAAAAGGTCAACGCCTCGATTTTTGATTCATACCTAGCTTTTTTGAACGGCATATTTAAGAACGCAGACCTTGCGCCCGCCTTTGCACTCGTCTATCTGACAGGTATTCTCCCCGTCGTGCGCGACAAGATTCAGTCAAAACTCAATCTGTTTCGAGAATACATCATGACGGGAGCAAAACAACTGACTGAATTTGTCGGGTTTACCGAAGAAGAAACACAAACTTTGTGCAATCAGTATGGAATGGATTTTGAGGAATGCAGGCGGTGGTACAACGGCTATAAGATGACTTACCACGATAAATCATTCGATATCTATAGTCCGCAGTCCGTCGTTCAGGCCATGGGAAATAAAGAGTTTGGTGACTACTGGACACAAACGGGGTCTTATGATTCTATAAAAATATATATATCAATGAATTTTGAAGGCATCAAAGATGATGTAAAAGCCATGATTGCAGGAGAACGCATTGATGTCGATGTCGATGAATATCTAAATACGATGACAGATTTTCATTCCAAAGATGCAGTATATACCTATTTGATTCACCTTGGATATCTGGCATACGACAAAAACTCAAAACGATGCTATATTCCAAACAACGAAATCCGTTCAGAATGGATTATTGCTATCAAGACTGATTCTGATTACGCAGAAGCAATCCGAATTGTAAACAATTCTAAAATATTATTAGACAAAACAATCGAGGATGACGCGCAAGCCGTCGCCGATGCGCTGTCTGCGGCACATGAACAGTTAATGAGCAAACAGCGTTACAACCACGAAGCCTGTTTGCAGAGCGCCATTCGGTTTGCTTATTTCTACGCGACATCTCGTTATACGATTATCAGCGAACTGCCCGCAGGCAAGGGCTACGCCGATGTCGTGTTTATCCCGTACATTCCCAATGTGCCCGCGATGATCGTCGAACTTAAGCGCAATCACTGTACCGGGGCGGCCTTGCAGCAAATCGAATCCAAACAGTATTTCAATGTGATGGAGAAATATCAGGGCGATTTGCTACTGGTCGCCGTCAACTACGATGAAAAGACGAACGCACATACGTGCGAAATTAAGCGTTTTGTGAAATAGCAGGTCTGGTGACAGTCTTCACGGCCACCAGACCAATCATATAATGCCTAATATGTAATCCCCAATGCCTTTTTATCCATCTCAGACCAGCATTTATTCTCCTTAACCATCTTATCCCAGTTTGTCTTGGATAAAGCAGAAATATAAAACATATACATGCAGGAAGCCGGATTGTTTTTAACTTTAGTCACATCCCATTTTTCAAGAGACTGATTAAATGCGCTTGCATTCCAGAACATGACTGACATTAATTCAACATTTCCATGAAGACACATCTTGATTAAACACTTCCGCACTATAAAACATATAATTCATATCCGTCACTTTAGACGTATTCCAGCCGCCAATATTCTGATTAAATTCAGCCAAAAGACACCACTTCGAGCAATTTGGCTGCCATGCCGCTGTCAAGCACACTCCCCCCCTCGTAGCCCATCTTAAAGCCATCGAAAGTACCGGTAATCCTCACATGATACTTTCCTGCCACGGCGCATAGGCGAGTAAAACGCGCGGCGTATCAAAGATAGCCGCGCCCTATATAAAGACGTGTTATGGAACACGTCTTTTACGCCAGAGTATCAAGTTGTTTGATTATTCGTATTGAACCCAAACCACGGGGCGAATACCGACCGCCAGATGGGCATATTCGGATGTCAAAACCGTATCCTTGCCGCTCGCCTGTTCATAACCCCCTGAATAATCTATACACGAAAAACTGTGTAAATCACCTGTATCTGCAAGCGGCGTTCGCGTGCCCCAACATGTGTGTTCGGCACCCAACTTTTTGCCCTGTTCCTGTGCATAAGCCGTCGCAGTCGCTTTTCGTGACGTATTCGTCGTCAAATAACTATATACTTCACCAAATGAGAGCAAATCTACATTATCCGTGTTGGCACCTTCATCATTCTTAGCTTTATACGGAGATTTATATGTATATTGAAAATTCCCAGTAGAAAGATGTTTGGCTAGATTAATACGACTCCGTTCAATAGAATCGAACGCCTTCATTCTGAAGTCATTATTCAGCCATGTACGGAGATCGGAAGGAAGCCACTTGCTCTTTGATTTACTATGATCCGTGACGTTATAATATTTTTGCATATCAAGCACTTTCTCGGAGAACAACATCACGCTGTGATTTGACGATGTATCAATGTCAAGAACGCGCCATTTAATGGGTTCTGCTGTCGAACCAGACTGCGGATATTTACCAAAGGAAATCACATCCCCCACCTGGTTTATACACGCAGTGCTGCCCAAAATTGTATATTTGCATTTTGTGCATACGCCGTTCTTCAAATAGTAAGGATACGAACACGCACAGCCACCTTTGCCATCAGACTTATACCCCTCGGCAGAATTGCACTCGCAACCACCTTTGCCATCCGATTTCCAATGATTGCTGGCTCGACATATGCACTCCCCTGACTCATCATAAGTCCACATATTGGTGACATCGCACACACATGCGTCCTTTCCAGTCTTAGGATGAGAATTACAGATTTTACGATTGTCATTACAGAAGACGGCATCCCCCCACTGGCCGTCGTTTTGACATGTCTGCACACTGTTGCCGTAGCGAATGGTGCATCTGGTCGCTCCGACCACACACTCGGCGATTTTTTTACAACCGCCATTGCCGTCATCCTCATATCCCTCTGCGGCACTGCAGATACATTGAGTATTCAAATAGCCTGAATTCGAGTGGCTGCTAATCGGAACGATGATTTTATTTTCGCCGCATACTTTGCAATCTCCCGCTGTACCATAATAATTCTTGGTGTAATCGCAAGCACACTCAAGCGATTGCGCATCCCCAATCAGGTTTTTATCAGGATCACAGATGCAGGCGTTATCCTTGATGATTTTACCAGTGCCTTCGCAACTTGCGCAGCTTCCCGGTTCGCCATAATATTTGGCACCGTTATCACAGATGCAGGCGCCATTGCTTTCTTTTTCGCCCTCGCCACATATCAACTTGCAACCGCCATTGCCGTCATCTTCATACCCGGTGTCACAGATACACGCATCGCCCACAATGACCTTGTGATCGCCAGAGCAGAGCTGGCAGCTTCCCGGTGCGCCGTAATAATTTGCCTCGTCATTACAAGCACACGCGCCATACTTCTCTATTTCATGATCGCCACAGGAGAAGTCTTCCAGACACTCGGTGGCGCTGATGGGATCAGCATGATACCCGCTTTCACACTGGCAGCCCGACTTTCCTTCGCTATTGCTGCACGTGCCGTGACCGCTGCAAGTCACGCCTTGACACGGATCCAATATGACTTCATCTTCTACACAGTTGAGCTCATTTTCTGGATCGATATGGTATCCCGTCTCACACTGGCAGGCGGGAGCCCCCGCGTTATCGCCGCAAATACCGTGGCCGCCGCAGGTCACGCCTTTGCATACTTCCGATGCCGAACCGTCTTCAATACAATTGGCGGTATTTTGAGGATCGGCAATATACCCAGACTCACACAGACAAGCGGCGGTTCCCGAGTTATCACGGCATACCCCGTGGCCGCCGCAGGTCACGTCTTTACACACATCTGACGTTGTGCCGGCCTCAATGCAATTGCCGGAATACTCCGGATCGACAACATATCCATCATCACACTGGCAGAGCGCGGTTCCTGTATCATCACGGCATACGCCATGACCGCCACAAGTTATGTTGTTACACGCAGAACCTAATACATTTACCTCGTCATTGCATGCCGAAACGAGCATGACTGAAGCAAATGCCAATACAAACGTTTTTAACCGACCATCAAATGTACGCATATTCACTCCTTCTATTTTTTATGCGGGCAAGCGTCACAAACCCACAATCGCGCTCTCCCCCATCCCTTCAGGGCAGAAGAGCTTAGAATCCTTGAGCAATTTCAGTTATAATTCCTAGCTACAGCAAAAGCGTTCAGCTTCCTGGTGTGCCATCCTCATTCCCTAAGCAGATTGCAGCCACACACGCCGTAGCGCTTGATCTCGTGCTCATAGAAGAAAACTTTCCTTGGACACCCCAGCCGCCACTTCCAGAGGCGGTATCTACCACCCAGAGATGCGCGTCATAGAAGCGCGCATCGCACCAAGGCTCACACGCCCCCCTACACACACACCTACATAGAATTCTGCGTCCAATCACCGCTTTCATCTATTCTCCCTATGCACCAGACAACGACGTTTCTAAACGCTTGAGAGCAATGATACAATAATACACAGTTTTATTGTATCACCCCCAAAGTCAGTTTTCAACTGCCTTGACCGGAGATGCCCCCCCACGGTGGCTGCCGCTAGATCATGAGCGTTTCAACGCCTATCGTGTCTATATGCAGTCATACTGCTTATATGCCAAGCCCTTGTGCGGTTATGCCTTGCCTGCATGAGCCCATGACTTCAGAAAACGCCTATGGCCTGCACACACCCCCATCGCGGGCATAAGCCGCGATGCACAGGCTCGCATGCGGTCTGCTCTGAAAGCATAGATAAACGCAACACATCCAGCGTGTGTCAGAGCACCACAGCGTCCCGCCTAAATAAAAAGCCGCGTATCCCGAAGGGATAGCGGCTTTGCGCGGGCGTATCGGCGCTTGCGCCGATAGCCGCGCCCCCAAATAAAAAAGCGCGCCGAACATCTCAAGCGCGCTTGCAAATTATAATTTAATGCTTCCCAGCCGTTTAATGACGGACATGAGACCACCTTTGGATTTGTCCTCTTCAGCGGAAGGCTGTTTGTCGAGCTGCATGGCAACATAACGCAGGCTTCGCTGCGCATCGACATCATTCGGATTATATTTCAGCGCGAGCTGCAACATATCTTTGGCTTCTGTGTAATGCTCTGCAGCAAGCTCAATTTTTCCGATAAAGTACAGGACAGCAAAGAGCCTTGCGCGCCCATCCGCATCGACCTGGCCATTGCCGAGCTCAGCCTTCATTTTTTCATAGATATCCCGAATTTTGGCAAGCGCATCATCCCGTGAATCCGGATTAACCAGGAACCCGGCATAGGCGTGATATGCCTGATAATTCATATTCTCCGGGTCTTTTTCGAGCGCCCATTCGAGAGAGACATAAGCCTCGTGAGCCAGTCCAAGCGTCAATTTTTTCTTTGCGGTTGCGAACTGCTGCTCCGGCGTGGTGTTGGCAGGGATCCACGGCGCCTTTGGAAGATTAGGCGACGACGGCTGAGACTCTTCCTGAACGGTGTCCGACTCCTCAGACGACGCACGCCCCCGGCTTTTCAGGATATCGCTCATGCGCTTTACAGAAGCCTGAGACTTCTGTTCATCCATGAGCTCTTCTTTATCCACATCCACGGCGACAGAGGCAGGGCGAATGCGCGCACGCTGCCGATCTTTAGGACGTTTGAGCGATTTATTTTCGCAGAACTGCATATTTTTGAGTTCTTTTGAAAGATTATCAAACTCCTCATTTCCCGTGGAGCCTTCAAAGGAATGAATCGTATTGACGCGATTGCGCCCCGCGCCGATCCGGGAGCTGACTTCTGCCACGACAGGCATTTCGCCGCTTGAATGCGAACGCTGCACAGCCTCGTGAGATGCGCTGCTGATCGATGCGCCGCCTTGACGCTCCCGCTTGGAAAGCTTTGAGTAAGCGGCATTCATCAGCATGAGCAGCTCGTTTGCCATTTTAATAAAAGCCGGTTCATTAAAACGCACATAGCGGTCAGCATGATATTTGTTGATCCATGCATAGTAGGCTTCATCAAGCGCCTTGATGCCGCATCCCGGTTTCAGCCCCAGAATGCCGTAACCATCCAAGGTATCGAATTTTTCACGCGTCTGAACCAGATCCTGCCGAATGGCATCGAGATGCGAGCTGTCGGTGTCCCCACGCGAAGATCTGCCTAAAGATGAGCTGCCGGGTTTGGCGACTTCAGAGCTGTTTGCACGCAGTTTCGCGCTATCGAATTCAATGCGAACCTGTTTTGTAGTTTCTGCCTCCAGGAAGCAGATCTCATCCGTCAGCCATGCGCGGTAGATATCACGCGATATCTGATCCATGGCAGCCCCAGCGCTCATCATGATCTCCGAGAGCTTGCATTTGCCATCACAGCGCTCCCACCACTTATCGAGATCCGAGGGATGCATGGATGCATCAAAGCAGTTTGTGCGCATGATCACGCTGTTGAATTCCTTTTCGAGCGCACGTAGCACGGAATTAAGGGGGTACTGCTCATTGATCGCCTTGGCGATCAGTTTATGCATATCCACGGCCTGAGCATTGGCTGCATGAATCTGGCTCGTATTAAAGTTATACTCGCCGCCAGCCCAGCACAAGGCGCCCGCGAGCAAAGACTCCGCACACGTGATAAACGGCTTGCCCTGTCGGAATTCGAGCTTGACACACCGGGCAGAGTTCATCATTTCGAGGATGCCGGTCAATCCGAGGTGCATGATGAGCGAAATGACTCTCGCGAGTTTACCGAACTCGATATTACCAAGCATCACGTCGCGCACAGATCGTTTCAGAACGATCTCGTCCGCAGTCAGTCTGGAATTTTCGTTCGGGTCTGAGGTGAACTTGCGGCTGCCATCCACCATCAGCCTTCGCCGCCCCATGGCAGATATGTCATCGCGCCCTGGACGTGCCTTATTGCCGACACTGGAATCAAACATGCCGAGGACATCTGCCGCACCTGGAATGCCAGAAGTATCCGCGAACTCAAACTCGCTGATATCCCGACCTGGCCGAGATGCCTCCAGCCTGCTCAATCTCTGTGTATTATTCAGCGACATCTCTCTATCGATCGAGCGCATCCGGCCTGAATCACTGTCAACTCTGGTCAGCCGCTGCGTATTATGATTGCCAGGCGCACTATCGGCAAAACGAGGACGGCTCACATGTTCATGCGAACTGTCGTCTGCCGCAAAAAAGAACAGCTCCGGAGCCACAGAACCGAGTTCGAGCATCAGATGTTCCTGATTGCCCTGATACGTGACGAGCTTGATCTGAGGATAAAGCTCACCGACGACTTTCTCGGTCTTCTCAGAGGGATCGATATAAATGGCTGTTTTTTTGAAAAAATGAATCTGACTGGAAACTGCCCAAATCGCGAGAGGATCCGGCATATTTTCGATCACGCAACCCGAAACGATCACGGCATCGAAGTCTTTCAGACGCGCAGGCAAGGCATCAGCCCATACATCACAGAATCTGATGCTGCCTCCAACACTCTCCCGAAGAGGCGCCACTAATCTGTCTTCAACAACGGCTAGAATTCTCACCTGCACCTCCTTTAGATCTTATCAAGCTCGCCTTGAACTTCTCGACGCGCAGAGGGAGAAAGCGCCGTCGTCTTTTCGAGGAAAAGGCGAAGCGTCTGGCGTGCTTCCTCCTTGCGCCCCAAATCACGGTACAGATAGCCGAGACGCTCATAGAGCTCAGCCGGCTCACGAACCCCCATGATCCCTGATTCCTCAAGCTCCGCATACCCGGCACGGCGCGCTTTTTCGAGATCGACGACCGCCTCCTGAGGTTTGTTAAGCTTAAGCCTTGACAGACCGCGAACGAAATACAGAACGGAATCCATCGTTTCCGCCTGAAGACTCTCGATCTTGGTCACCGTATCAATACATTCTTTTGTATTGCCATTTTCATATAAATATATGCCGTAACCGGTCAGATATCTTCGCTCATTTGACCGGAATTTCAACGCTTCAAGATAATCATCTCGCGCTTCAGAACGGCGGCTCTGCATCTTCCTGATTTCCGCTCTAAAATAATGCGCCTCGCTCAAAATAAAAACATCCTGTTCAGAAAGCTTTTCAACAGGAATCCCCATATATGAATCGATGACTGCTGTAAAGGCGCGATGCGCCTCAGACATCTGCTGCAATCCGGCGAGTGCCTGCCCGATCCACAGATCATACATATGATTTGTATCATCCTGGGTCGCCGCTTCATTAAACTCGATCAAGGCCGCATCAAACTTTTTATTCTTATAGAGGCACTGCCCTTTATTATATCGAGTCCGGGCATCATTTGGATTCACCGCCAGCGCTTTCGAGAAATAAGGCAAGGCGTTGTCGCATTTCCCCTGTTTGAGGAACAGCTCCCCGACATAAGCGAGAAATTCGTAATTCGGCTCATTCTTGGTCTGATCGACGAGAAATACCATCTTTTCCAAAGCGGTATCAATATCTCCCAGCTGTTCGATCAGCCTGGCGTATTCATATTCATGATAACTGAGCAAAGCCCCGCGCTTGCGCATACGCTCAAGTATATTTGCGGCAAGCTGAATATCTTTCAGCGCCAGCGCATTCTCATAATAGTCATCCAGAATGAGCGTCTCCTCCGGGTAAATCAGCATCGCTCGCTCAAGAATCTGATGAGACGCGCTAAGTTCCCCGACATACGCGAGTGCCTGGGCAAGCGGGATGCTCTCATCGGGCTCAAGGACATCATTGGCAAATTTCTTCAGCCGCTGCCCTGTCGCACCCTTATTGACATTATCTGAGGACTGATATGTCATCAACTCGCTGAGAAAACGCCCAAACCATAACACATCTTTGCCGCGCTCGACTTCATCCACGGCACGTATGCTCCCCTCATAATCTTTTTGAGCATACGTCACGAGCGCCTTTGTCTTCCAGAAATCGATATCGTCAGGTGCCTGGATGATCCCCTCTTCGACGACTCTGAGCAGTGACTCAAGCTGTGGACGGAGCAACCCGCCATCCGGACGTATCAGGGCCCTGTAACCGAGGTTTGCCAGATAGATATTGAGATATGCCTTGCGCAGACCGATATTGCGCTGATCGGTATCGAACACGCTGGCAAACAATGCACGGCATTCGCTCGTGCGATTCACGCGACGACAGAGAGAGGCCGCATACATGAGGTCATCCTGATCTGCCTTATGCGCCTCGATATATGTCTTGATCACATCAGACATCTCGCTCCACGGCTTCATCGAGATGTCACATGTCATCCGAAGCTTTTCATAGAGCACTTTTTCTGACTCATCTGCGGTCTTGAGAAGCCTATCCACAGCAGCCGATGCCCTGGCGATATCGTCCAGTTTGAGATAGGTCTGAGCCAGAAGATAGAGCACGCCGGCAGGGAATTTCTCCCCCTCCTCCTCGATCTTTACCTTTTCAAGAATCGCAATAGATTCTTCATATCGGCCGAGCCGATTCAGCGTTTCGGCATGCATCCATAGGGCTACGGGCAGATCAGAGGAAATCTTGCCAAACGATTTGAGGAGCTGCTTGCCGGCATCCATTCGCTGAGCAAACGTCTGTCCCTCAAGATTCCATGCCATAAAAGCCGTTGCAAACTCTATCGTTTCCCGATAGGCGTCAAACGCATCCCCGGTCGGCAATTTTGCCGAGAGCTGATCCGAAAGCGCCTCATTTCCGCGCATCGTCGCCCACGCCCACGCGCCCAGTATGCCCCACTTCGAGCCGGAGGCAGATGCAGCCGTCGCCTCAGCATCCAACGTCGGTCCAAGGGGCTTAAACACCTCGTGATACCGCACAAGCGCAAGCGCGCCATTCAAAAGCAGCTTGCCCTGAAGCTCTGCCCGTTCCTCATCGGAGACATCCTGCTGGGCAAGACGCTCGCGTGCCTTTTTATTGAACATCTGATAGGCAAACAGCCTGTCGAGCTCAACGATATCCCAGTCAACGATGACCTTCTCCTCATACACGACAGGCGTGGCATTCATCGCCTCCTGCGCCTGCTTGTCCAGAATGCCGAGCACCACATACCCGACGACACTCAGCACGGCGATTGCAGCGACACATGCCGCCGCGATCAGCATGATTTTCTTCTTCCGCTTCTGGCTCTCATCCTGAACAGCATTTCCGGGAGATGGACCATCCATGGGACGCGCCAACCCCTGACCATCTTTCTGAATCGTATTCAGTTCAAAAAGCTCGCCTTCAGCCTCCTCTTCCTCCGTTTCGGATACTTCGGTAATCGCCCCGCCCACAACAGGCACATCCGCGCCCGCCGGCACGGCAGCAGGCGGCTGAGCCACAGATGGCACGGCGGCTGGCTTGGGCATCGAAGGCGGCACGGCGGCTGGCTTGGGCATCGAAGGCGGCACGGCGGCTGGTTGCGGCA